>JBILSK010000360.1:0-3503 GCA_044372165.1 Burkholderiaceae bacterium
CCGGCGCCTGGGCTTCAGCGACTTTTCCGAACAGGAAAAAACCGCGTGGACGCCGCTGCCGCGTCCCGTGGTGCGCACCATTCCGGAGTCGGGACGACGCGCCCTGTACCTGGCTTCGCACATCGGACGCATTCGCGGCATGGCCGACGAAGAGGCCGAAGCCCTGTTGCAGCAGCTGATCGCCCATGCCACTGACCGGCGCATCACCTACCTGCACCGCTGGCGCGTCGGCGACCTGGTGCTGTGGGACAACCGCTGCACCATGCACCGCGGCACCGAGTTCGACGACACGCGCTATCCGCGCGACATGCAGCGCGCCACCACCGAAGACAAGCCGGACGCCTTTGCCACCGAGCTGCGCGCTGCGGGTCTGGCCGCGTGAAGCCGCTGCAGTGCTTCGAGTGGCGCATCGCGGTCGACGAGCGTGATCTGCCTGAAGACCGCTACTCGGACCATGTCAACAATGCGCGCTACTTCGCCTTCATCAACCAGGCCTTCCAGGCCTGGTATCGCGCCATGGGCATTCGCGACCGCACCCAGCCGCTGGGGGTGGCGATGGTGCGCAGCGAATACGACTTTCTGGCCGAGGTGAAGCCACCGGGCACCGTGCTGTGCCGCATCACGGTCGTGCGTGTGGGTCGCACGAGCATGGAGCACGCGGTCGAGATGTGGGATGAGACACCGCGCGGGGCAGCCGCGCCGGTGCAGGTCGGCCGCGGCAAGGTGGTGCATGTGTGGATCGACCGCGCCGCCCATGCAGCGCAGCCCTGGCCCGCCGGACTGCTGGAGAAATGCTGGGACGTGAGCTGAGGCATTCGGCCGGTTTCGCGGGACATCCCGGCACACGGCCCCGTGCGCCGAGTTGCCCCTCAGCAGCTCAATCAGATGCCGGTAACACCCTTGCCGTCATCGCGCGCGCTGCCTTCGAGGTGACGGCTGCAATCGAGCAGCTGCACGGTGTGCGGACGCTCGGCACCCAGGATGGTCACCGAGGTGTTGGCGAGCTTTTCCGGGTGCAGCAGGCCGGCCGGAAAGCTGGCGTGTCCGGCCAGGAAATGGCGGATGAACAGCCCGTGCGACACCACGGCGAGATCGCCGCCGGCCTTGTTGCGCATCTCCATGATCCAGTCATAGGCGCGCGCGATGCGCTCGCGAAATTGCGCCATCGATTCGCCATTGGCCGGGCCGCGCTCGTCGTGGATCGGGTCGTAGCCGAGGTCATCGAAACGCTTGCCGCGCAGATCACCGAAGTTGCGCTCGCCCAGCAGAGGCGATGACACCACGGGCAGACCGGTGGCCTTCGAGATGGCCTGCGCGGTCTCGAAGGCCCGGGCCATGTCGCTGCTGATGATCGCCGCGGGCGGGCTGGCCGCGAGGCGTCGCGCCACAGCCTGAGCCTGCTCGCGCCCCTTGGCACCCAGCGGCGTCTCCGGAAACTGCAGCGTGCGTGAAGCGTTCAGTTCGGTTTCGCCGTGGCGAATCAGCATCAGGGTCATGGAAGGTTCACTTGGTGAATTCGGGTCGAAGCAGGACGATACACTCGACGACGGCGCCCCGGGCCGATCGGGTCACGGCGCGATTTCAACGACGCACCCATTGAACACACTCGAGGAGAACAGCATGGCCATCTATGAACTGCGCACCTACACGGCAATCGTCGGCAAGATGGGCGAGATCACCCAGCTCTACAAGACCGAGGGCTGGCCCGCGCTGGACAAGCACCCCAAGCGGCTGGTCGGCTACTTCACGGGCGACATCGGCGCGCTCAACCAGCTCATCCACCTGTGGAAGTTCGAGGACGATGCCGACCGGCGCGCCTTCTGGGCGGGCGTCTATGGCGATGCCGAGTTCATGGCCTTCGCCGCCAAGCTGCGACCGCTGCTCAAGTCGCAGGAAAACAAGCTCATGCTCGCGGCGCCCTGGGGCACCGCGCCCTGATCAGGCCATCTCGACCACCGGCCGGGTGCCGGGCACCACGATGCCGCCCCGGTCGCCGATCTCGATGCTGCCATAGCGCTGCTTGAAGACTGGCGGCAAGGGGCGCGCACCCGGCACCGCCAGCCACAGGCGCAGCAGATAGCGGCGGCGCTCGGGTTCGGGGTAGTCCTCGAAGGCCATGCGGTCATGCAGCATCACGTGGTTGTGCACGAACTGCATGTCGCCTTCTTCCAGGCGCATCTGGAGGTTGAGCGCCGGGTCATTGGTCAATGCATCGAAGAGGTCCAGGGCCTCGATCTGCTGGGCGGTCAGACGCGGTGCCTCGGGCAGTCGTTGCGAGCTGTCGATGTACTGCCGCTGGTACAGGCCGGTGAGATGGCCCTCGTACCAGTTGAGCACCGGAATCTCGAACCAGGGCTTCATGCCGACCGGCACTTCGCCGCGACGATCAGTGGGCACCGGCTCGAACAGCACTGCGGCCAGGTCCGGGCGACGACGACGCATCTCGTTGTAGAGCGTGGCGGTGCTCACCAGCATTGAATCGCCGCCCGAGCGCGCCTGACGCAGGCAGATCAGGCCCACCACATCGCAGGAGTCGGTGTGAAAGGTCTGGCGTTCGTGGGTCTGGTAGATGCGCACGGTGGGGTCGGTGCTGGCCAGTCCCACATCACGCACATGGCCCAGCAGATGGCCCTTGGCATTTTGCGAGCGGGCATTGCCCAGGTGCGCACCCAGACCGATGAAGGCAAAAGCCGTGTCCTCGTGAGTCCACTGATGCACCGGCATGCCCTTGATCAGCACGAAGCCGCGGCCGTGCAGCAATTGCTCGCGGATGTCGCGCAGACGCGGCCCCAGCACAGGCAGCGGGAAGTCGGCTTCCTTCAGGGGCGCGGCACCCCGATCAGCACGCGCCTTCCAGGCATCGAGTGCCGCGCGAATCTCGGCGACATCGGCGGCATCGAGGCGCACGATCCAGTCCGTGCGTTGCACGATGTCTGGGCCGTACCAGGCGCAGGGGCCGGTCTGCTCGGGCGGGAGGGCAGCGAGCGTCATGAGTCTTCTCCTGTTCGTGTAATGTCAGTGAGCGTATTTTCGCTCTTTGCCAGGCTGCGCGCGCTCAGGCGCCGAAACGCGGATCGATCGGGGTGAGGCGCGGATAGCGCGACTCGATCACCTCGGCCGCCTCCAGGATGAGGTCTTCGCGAAAGCGCGCGGCCGTGAGCTGCACGCCGATTGGCAGCCCGTCCGACATCCCGGCGGGCGCCGACAGCGACGGCAGCCCCAGCAGCGGAATGGCGAACTGCGTGGCCTGGGCGCGCAGCACGCGGTCCATGTCCTCCGGAGACCCGACATCCAGGCCCCAGGGGAAGGCCGGCTCCGCGCTCACCGGCCCCAGCAGCAGCGGGTAGCGATCAAAGAACGCATTCCATTGCCGGATGAGTCCGGTGCGCCGGCCCAGCGCCTGCATGTACTCGGTGACGCTCAGGTCCGGTGTGTGCCGCCCCATGCCGACAAAGGCCTTGCGGATGCCGGCATCGCCGACTTTCTCGATCAAGGGCCCCATC
>JBILSK010000361.1:0-3496 GCA_044372165.1 Burkholderiaceae bacterium
CGGAGGCGGCCCGCAGCGCGTGGGCGTGCCGTTGGTGGACCTGTTCACCGGGATGTACGCAACGGTCTCGATCCTGGCAGCGCTGCACCACCGCAACCAGACCGGTGAAGGCCAGCACCTCGATGTCTCGCTGATGGGCGCGGTGATGGCGATCAGCTCGGGCCAGTTGTCCAACTACCTGGTGGGCGGCAAGGTTCCGGGGCGTACCGGCAACGACTCGCCCAACATCACGCCGTATGGCGTCTACCCCTGCTCGGATGGCCAGCTGATCGTGGCCAGTGCCAATCAGAACCAGTTCAACGCACTGTGCAAGGCCCTGGGCCACACTGAATGGGCGAGCGATCCGCGCTTCAAGGACAACGGCGGTCGCATGCAGCACCTGCAGGAACTGCAGGCTCTGTTCTCCGAGGTCATGACGAAGAACACCCGTGCTCACTGGGAGCAGGTCTTCACGGAACACGGCGTGCCTGCCGGCCCGATCAACAACTACGAGCAGGCACTGGCCCATCCGCAGGTCCAGCACCTGAAGACCCGCATCAGCTTGCCGCATGCGGTGGGCGTCGAGGTGCCCGCGATCGGCAACCCGATCCGCTTTTCCAAGACCCCGGTGTCCTACCGTCGTGCCCCGCCCATGCTGGGCCAGCACACCCGCGAAGTCCTGCGCGAAGCAGGCCTTGACGACGCGACCATCGACAAGCTGGCCGCGGCCGGCACCATCAAGCTTGCCTGAGGTTCATCATGGATTTTTCCTTCACGCCCGAACAGGAATCGATCCGCGAGGCGATCGCCAAGATCTGCCAGCAGTTCGGTGACGACTACTGGTTCCGCAAGGACCACGAAGGCGGTTTTCCCATCGAGCTGCATCAGGCACTGGCGAGCGCCGGCTGGCTGGGCATCGCGATGCCCGAAGCCTATGGTGGATCGGGTCTGGGCATCACTGAAGCGGCGATCATGATGCAGACCATCGCCACCTCGGGTGCCGGATTTTCAGGTGCCTCGGCCGTGCACATGAACATCTTCGGCCTGAACCCGGTGGTGGTGTTCGGCACCGAGGAGCAAAAGCGTCGCATGCTGCCCGGCCTGATCGAGGGCAAGGAGCGCTCCTGCTTTGCGGTCACCGAGCCCAACACCGGACTGAACACGACGCGCCTGAAGACCAAGGCCGAGCGCCAGGGCGATCGCTACATCGTGTCCGGGCAGAAGGTCTGGATCTCGACCGCGCAGGTGGCCGAGAAGATTCTGCTGTTGGCGCGCACCACGCCGATCGAGGACTGCCCCAAGCCCACCTTCGGACTGTCGCTCTTCTACACCGACCTCGATCGCAGCCGGGTGGAGATTCGCGAGATCGAGAAGATGGGCCGCAAGGCGGTCGACTCCAATCAGGTGTTCTTCGATGGCATGTCGATTCCGGCGGCAGACCGGATCGGCGAGGAAGGCCGGGGCTTCGACTACATCCTGCACGGCATGAATCCTGAGCGCATCCTGATCGCTGCCGAATCGGTGGGCCTGGGCCAGTGCGCCCTTCGCAAGGCTTCGCAGTATGCGAAGGAACGCGTGGTCTTCGATCGGCCCATCGGTCAGAACCAGGGCATCCAGCATCCGCTGGCCCAGAACTGGATGAACCTGGAAGCCGCGAACCTGATGGTCTTCAAGGCCGCCTGGCTGTATGACAAGGGCCTGTCCTGCGGGTCCGAGGCCAATGCCGCGAAGTATCTGTCCGGCGAGGCGAGTTTCGAGGCCTGCACGCAGGCGGTGATGACCCACGGCGGCTTCGGCTATGCCAAGGAGTATCACGTCGAACGTTACCTGCGCGAGTCGCTGATCGGACGCATTGCGCCGGTGAGTCCGCAGCTGGTGATGAGCTTCATTGCCGAGCGCGTGCTGGGTCTGCCGAAGTCCTACTGAGCGGTGCCGAGCGGCCGTTCGCCCCGTTTCACTCAACCCCTACTGCACGGAGTTCATTCATGCCCAAGGCAATCCGGTTCGATCAGCACGGCGGTCCCGAGGTCCTCAAGCTTGTCGATGTCGAGCTGAGTGCCCCCGGTCCGGGACAGGCCCAGGTGCGCCATCACGCCATCGGCCTGAATTTCATCGACACCTATGTGCGCAGCGGCCTGTACGCGGTACCGTCCCTGCCTTCGATGCTGGGCACCGAGGGCGCGGGCGAAGTGCTCGCCGTGGGTGACGGCGTCACCGAGGTCAAGGTGGGTGATCGGGTCGCCTATGCCGGTGGGCCGCAAGGCGCCTATAGCGAGGCCCGCAACATGCCGGCCGCACGCCTGGTGAAGCTGCCCGACTCGATCGACTACGACACGGGTGCCGCGATGATGCTCAAGGGCATGACCGTGCAGTACCTGTTGCGTCGCACCTACCCGGTGAAAGCCGGGCAGACCATCCTGTTTCATGCGGCTGCAGGCGGCGTCGGGCTGATCGCGATGCAATGGGCCAAGGCGCTGGGCGTGACGGTGATCGGCACAGCGGGCTCAGCCGAGAAGGCAGCGCTGGCCAAGCGCCATGGCGCCGACCACGTGATTCTCTACAACAGCGAGAACGTCGTGGAGCGGGTGCGCGAGATCACCGGCGGCGCCATGGTGCCGGTGGTCTACGACTCGGTTGGCAAGGACATGTTCCAGACCTCGCTGGATTGCCTGCAGCCCTTCGGCATGATGGTGAGCTTCGGCAATTCCTCGGGGCCGGTGCCGCCGATGCCGCTCACGGCGCTCAAGGGATCGCTCTACATCACCCGGCCGTCGCTGGCACCGCACACCGAAAAGCGCGAGAACCTGCTGGAGATCGCCGGCGAACTGATGCAGATGGTCGGCTCGGGCAAGGTGAAGATCGAGATCGATCAGCGCTATGCGCTGGCCGATGCGGCCCAGGCGCATCGTGACCTGGAAGGTCGCAAGACCACCGGCTCCACCGTCCTGAAGCCCTGACAGCCCTGAGCCAGGCAGACAGCCCCGAGTCGCTGCACGCGCGCCGCTTCGGCGGCGTGGCGCGCAGCTACGGTACCGAGGCCGCAGCGGCCATCGCGTGCGCACACGCGGTGGTGATCGGCATCGGCGGGGTCGGCTCCTGGGCGGCCGAGGCGCTGGCGCGCAGCGGCATCGGCGCGCTCACGCTCATCGACCTCGATCACATCGCCGAGTCCAACGTCAATCGGCAGGTCCACGCGCTGGGCTCGACCCTCGGTGCGGCCAAGGTGTCGGTGATGGCCGCGCGCATCCACGATATCTCCCCCGACTGCCGCGTGCAGGCCATCGACGAGTTCATAGCCCCCGCCAACGTCGAGGCGCTGGTCGATCCGACGGCTGCCGTGGTGATCGATGCGATCGACGCGCCGCGGGCCAAGGCCGCCCTGATCGCCCTGTGTGCCCGGCGCGGCCAGGCGGTGGTGGTCTGCGGGGCAGCGGGTGGGCGCATCGACCCGCTGGCGCTGTCGCGGGCCGATCTCACCGAGGTCCGGTCGGACGCGCTGATCGCCGCGGTGCGAGCA
>JBILSK010000362.1:0-3482 GCA_044372165.1 Burkholderiaceae bacterium
CTGTCCGACGAAAGGCTCTCCGCCGAGGCCGTCGTGAAGGGTGGCATTGGAGATCTGCAAGTCGTGCATGGCGTGATTCCCGAGTGGTGTCGTCTTGATATGCGTGCGTCGTTCGGCCATCGAACAAAGCGCTCCCTGAGGCAACGTATTGTACGGGCCAGCCGCTGCGCCCCCCTCCCCTGATTCACGGACTTCCGATATGCCACGCCTGCATCTGGACGCGCCTTCGACAACTTCGTTCCGATTCCCCCTCCTCGCTGCCTTGCTTGCACTGGCCTTCGGCCTGGCCGCATGCCATGGGGACGATTCGCCCGACTATCTCGCCTGCCTGGCGACCAGCGCCGGCGCTCTCGAAGACGGCTCCTACAACCAGCAGGCCTGGAACGGCATGCTGCGCGCGCGCGACACCCTGGACGATGTCGCAGTCGCCGCGCTGGATCAGACCGGTGGCCGCACGATCGAAGCCAATCTTCGCGAGCTGATCGGCCGGGGCTGCAGACTGATCGTGTCGCTCGGACCCGACGCCACGGCGCCCACCGAGGCGTCGGCACAGGCGCATCCCGAGATCGTCTTTGGCCTGGTCGATGGGGTGGCGACGCGCGCCAATATCCTGACCCTGCAATTCTCCACCGAGCAAGCGGCGCTGCTGGCGGGCTACGCGGCGGCATCGGTCAGTCGCAGCGGCATCATCGCGACCTGGGGAGGTGAGCCCTTCGACGACGTGACCCGCTTCATGGATGGCTATGCCGCCGGTGTCCAGGCCTGGAACCGTGCGCACGGCGGCTCGGTGCGTCTGCTGGGCTGGGATCCGCTGACCCGCACCGGCAGCTTCAGCGGCGACTTCACCAACACTGCGCGGGCGCGCGCCCTCACCGACGCCTTCATCGGACAGGGCGCCGACGTGATCCTGCCGGTCGCCGGCGATGCCGGGCACGGCACGCTCGAGGCCGCGCTCGCCATGAATGGCCAGGTCCTCGTCGTCTGGGTCGACCTGGACGGCTACATCGTCCTGGATGCCCGATACCGGTCGCTGCTCCTGACCTCGGTGCTCAAGCAGAGCGACGAAGCGATCTACCAGACGGTGCGCCAGGCACGGTCAGCGGCTCAGGCGGGGCAGACGGGCACCGACGCAGGGCTGCAATCCTATGTGGGCAGCCTGGCCAACGGCGGCGTGTCCATCGCCCCCTTCCATGATCTGTCGACCCGGGTGAGCGCATCGACCGTCCAGGAACTGGCCGCCTTGCGCGCGGCCATCATCGCCGGCACGCAAGTCACCACCGTGCGCTAGCGGATCGCCTCAGTCACCGCCGCGCAAGCTCGCACCACCATCCACGGGCAGTGCCACGCCGGTGATGAACTGGGCCTCGTCGCTGGCCAGGAAGAGGCAGGCATGGGCGGTGTCCCAACCGGTTCCCATCTTGCGGCGCAGCGGCACCTTGGCATCGCGGGCGGCGGCGATCTCGCTGCGCGGACGGTTCCATTCGCGCGCACGCGTGTCCACCGCCATCGGGGTGTCCATCAGCCCGGGCAGCACCACGTTGGCGCGAATGCCGAATTCGGCATTCTGGCGGGCGATCATTTCAGTGAAAGCAATCATGCCGGCCTTGGTGGTCTTGTAGGCCACATACGGATAGGTCGATGACCAGGCCGCGACCGACGAGATGCCGATGATGGCGCCGGACTTCTGCGCCTGCATCACCGGCAGCACGTGCTTGACCGCCATCACGTAGCCGCGCAGGTTGATCGCGTTCACGTTGTCGAAGGCGTCCTCGGTGATCTCGGTGGGACGCGCATCCCCCCCGGACAGGCTCACGCCGACGTTGTAGTGCAGCACATCGATGCGCCCGAAGCGCTTCATGGCCTCGGCGACCGCGCCGGCCATGTCGGCCTCTGCCCGGACATCACCCGCCAGCGCCAGGCAGCTGCCGCCCTCGGCCACGACCGCCTGTGCGGTCTCCTCGGCCGACGACAGGTTGCTGTCCACGGCCAGCACACTTGCGCCCTCGCGGGCATAGAGCAGCGCCGAGGCCCGCCCATTGCCCACGCCCTGCCCCGGACTTTGACCGGCCCCGATGAGAATCACTACCTTGCCTTGCATGCGTTTCATGTCGATCTCCTTGTCTCAGGCGGGTGTGCCCGGCAACGGGAATTGATCCAGCCAGGTCTGGTATTCGGGCTCGACATCGATCTCGAGGCTGCCCAGCACGCGCACCACGCCGTTATAGAAAGCCACCGTGACAATCAGGTCGAGCAGATGCTCGTTGGTCATCTGCGTGCTCAGTGCAGCGAAGGTGGCGCGCGACATCTCGCCCTCCAGGGTCATTTCCCGGGCACCCGCCAGGACCAGCGCGGTGAGCGCATCGAGTGCCGCGGGACGCCCCTCGGTGACATCGATCAGCGCACGGATGTCGGCATCGCTCACACCGAAATCGTGGCCGATCTTGATGTGATGGGACCATTCATAGGGCGCGCGGGCCAGATAGCCGACCTGCAGGATCGCCAGCTCCCGCAGCCGCCCGTCGAGCGGGCTGCCGTTGCGGATGTAGCCACCCAAGGCCTGGAAGGCCTTCATTGCGCCCGGACTGTGAGCCAGTTGCTTGTACAAGGCGATGTCACGCGACATCAGCGCCTGATGCTCGGGCGCCATCTGGGACTTCTCGAGATAGGGCAGTCGGGCCATGGTTCGTCTCCGTGCGGGGTATGCGATCCGTGAAGGGACGCCACCGGGACGACGACGCGCGGGCCCGTGCTCAGGTGATGAAGAAGTCTGCCGCGGTCAGCGTCGGCAGGTTGCTGAAAACGGCCACCCGCACCGGCGCGGCCCCGGCAGCACTGCCATTGGCGTCGTAGTAGAGGATGCCGCTGGCCGGGTTGTAGATGAACCGGTCATCGGCATCGCCCGCGGTCATGAGCCCCGCTCCCACCCTGAGCTGGCCCGCAGCCAGCACCCCGGTCGCGGACAAGCCAGTGTAGACCGCGTTCTCGAATTGCAGGGTGTCGTCGGCTGCCAGGAAATCGGTGATCGTGTCGCGATTGGTGTTCGTGTTCGGCCGCGTGTCGAAAACGAAGGTATCGCGCCCGGGGCCGCCGGTCAGAGTGTCCAGGCCCAGCCCACCGTTGAGCAGATCGTCGCCGGCCCCGGCTGCCAGGGTGTCGGTGCCCGGCCCACCGAACAACTGGTCCGCGAAGCTCGTTCCCGTCAGCGCATTGGTGCCTGCGTTGCCGGTGATCAGCAGGCCGGTACTCACTGCCGCCGCATTCACGCCGACGATCGCGGTGCCGGTGGTCACCGCAATGGCCGCGCTGCCGGTCCCGATCACCACCGACTCGATGCCGCTCACCGTTGCCGGCAGCGTCACCACCGTCATGTTCGCAGTCAGCGCAATCCGCAATTCGTCCGTGCCGGTGAGGCCCCGATCGACGATGGCTTCGCCACTGACCAGATCGGACGCCGCACTCACCAGATAGAGGTCCGAGCCGTT
>JBILSK010000363.1:0-3472 GCA_044372165.1 Burkholderiaceae bacterium
CAACCCGAGGCTACGGTCCTGGTCGAAGGCGAACGCATCGTCGATGTCCTGTTCGATGCCACCCGGGTCGATGACGCGCAACTGATCGACCTGGGCGGCAAGACCTTGATGCCCGGCCTGATCGACGCCCATGTCCACGTCACCTCCACCGTCCCGGATTTTCTGAAGCTCGCGATGACGCCGCCCTCGCTGATTGCGGCGCAGAGCAAGGACATCATGGAGGGCATGCTGGCGCGCGGCTTCACCACCGTGCGCGATGCCGCCGGCGCCGACTACGGCCTGGTGGAAGCGGTGGAGCGTGGCCACTTTCGCGGGCCGCGCCTGTTCATCGCCGGACAAGCCTTGTCGCAGACCGGCGGCCATGGCGATACCCGGCCGCTGGGGGTGAAGGCCTTCATGTGCTCCTGCGCCGGACTGGGCATGGCCGGTGTCATTGCCGACGGCGTGAGTGAAGTGCGGCGTGCAGCCCGCGAGCAATTGCGCAACGGCGCGCATCATCTGAAGGTGATGGCCGGTGGCGGCGTGGCCAGCCCGACTGATCGCATCGACGGCACGCAGTATTCACTCGATGAGCTGCGCGCGATCTGTGAAGAGGCCGAGGCCGCCAACACCTACGTGATGGCCCATGCCTATTCGTCCAAGGCGATCATCCGCGCAGTGCAGGCAGGGGTGAAGTCGATCGAGCATGGCAATCTGCTTGATGAAACCGCGGCGCGCGAGATGCGCCGTCAAGGCGCCTGGTATGTGCCCACCCTGGCCACCTATGACGCCATCTCCCGATTGGGGGCTGCGGTCGGTTGGCCGCAGGCAATGCTTGACAAGCTCGAGCGCGTCAAGGACCAGGGCATCGAAGCCATTCGCATCGCTCAGGCCGAAGGGGTGCCGATTGCCTTCGGTACGGATCTGCTGGGCGACATGCACGACGATCAGAGCAATGAGTTCACCTTGCGTCTGGCAGCCCAGGATCCGATCGCCATCCTGAAGGGCGCGACCTCGATCGCGGCGCGACTGCTGGGACGTGAAGGCGAGCTTGGTGTGATCGCGCCGGGGGCACTGGCCGATCTGATCGTGGTCGACGGCGATCCGACCACCGACCTCAGCCTGCTGCAAGGGCAGGGGGCCGCGATGCCGGTGGTGATGAAGGGCGGGAGGTGGGTGAGAAACCGCCTGGGTCAAGCCTGAACTGCGCGATGCGTCCGTAGAAGTCCATGGTCTTGCCCAGCAAGGCACTGCCTTCGACGGACAGATGACCGTCATCGCGGTAGATGAAGGTGCCCTGATTGGACGCCTTGCAGGTGGTACCGGAACACAGGGCTTCCTGCAGCCAGACCACCGGATAGTCGCGTGCCAACGCCGAGAGGAATTGCTGGACGGACACGTGGCGTCGGGCGGCCCGGACGGCGTCGATGTCGCAGGCAGCCAGATCCTTGCCCAGCAGCGAGGCCTTCCTCAGGCACTGGCCGAAATTTTCGTCTGTTCGGGGAGGTGGCGAGAACAGAACCGGGATCTTGCCCAGCTTCCTGATCTCATCCAGGGTGTGGCGCATGGATTCCTCGGCGATTGCTCGCCCGGCCAGCACTGTGCCGTCACGCGTGACCACCTTCGCCTTGTCTCCCACGAATTGGTTGAAGGGCGAACTCATGACCACGTACTTGATGCTGGGCGTCTGGCGCAGCCATTCGAGGACCGCGTCATTGCCTCGAATGCAGGTGTCGGCCCAGGTGCTGGGGACCTCGCTGACGACCGGTGCAATACCGATGAACGGTCCGCATTGGGACAGCGTGGCCTGTCTCAGTCCCAGTGCAGGATTCGAGGCCAGCAGGCCCGCAGCCAGATGCATCGCGAAGGAGTCACCCCAGAGCAGCACCTCGGGGGTCTCGCTGGTTCGACACTGGGTCGACCATTCAAGTCCAAGGTCGCAATCGTCGCGAATGCCCGCGTTGATCGCGGTCCGCCGCTCGAGCGCCTGCGCCTGCTCGATCTTCTTGCCTGCCTGGTACGCGCCATCGCTCAAGTGACCCGCTACTCCGACCGACACGAACAGCGCCGTGCCTGCGGCGGCAAATCCGAACACACTTCGAGTACCGATCGTCTGGCGGTTGCGAAAAGGGGTTTCCACATATTTCCAGGTGAGCGCTGCCAGGCCGAGCGAGGCCAGGATCAGCGCACACACTTGCGCCGGCCCAGGTTCGAACAGGCTACGGTGCCGTGCCAGGGCAAAGAGTGGTTGATGCCACAGGTAGGCGCTGTAGCTGATCAGGCCCAGGCCGACCAGCAGACGCGAGCTCAGCACGTGGCCGACCCAGGTCCGAGGTGATGCGCACAAGATGATGAGCGCCGCACCGGTTGTCGGCACCAGTGCGGGCAGGCCGGGAAAGGGCGTGGCGCTGTCGTAGGCGAGATAGGCGGTCAGCAACAGCAGTACGCCCGCCAGGCCGCCCAGCTCGGCCGCGATGCCACGCGGCTGCATGCGCGGATGATTGAACAGCACGGCAGCCAGGCCAGCCCCCATCAGCAGCTCCCAGGCGCGCGAGGGCAGCAGATAGAAGGCGGCACTCGGGTCGATCTGCAGCAACCACTGGGCGGCTGTCAGACTGGCGAGTGCGGTTGCAGCCAGGATCACGGGAATCCAGCTTCGGCCCAGTCGCCAGGCCAGCAGCATCAGGGGTGGAAACAGCAGGTAGTACTGCTCTTCGACTGCCAGGCTCCAGGTGTGCAGCAGCGGCTTGAGTTCTGCGGTTCGGGCGAAGTAGCCGCTTTCCTGCCAGAAGAGCAGATTGGGTGCGAACAGGGGGACGGCGACCAGGCTCTGCGCGAAATCCTTCATGTCCTGGGGCAGCAGCCACATCGACGCAAACGGGATGCAGACCGCCATCACCACGAAGAGTGCCGGCAGGATTCGTCTGGCCCGTCGCTCGTAGAAGCGCACGATCGAGAAGCGGCCGTCCTGCAGCTCGGTGAGGATGAGCGAGGTGATCAGATAGCCGCTGATCACGAAGAACACGTCAACCCCTGCAAAACCGCCTCTCAGCCAGTCGGAGCTGGCATGAAACAGGATCACTGGAAGCACGGCCAAGGCCCTGAGTCCGTCAATCTCTCGTCGGTATTCCATCGGGGGTCGAGGCAGCGCAGGGCAGTCAATCGGTCGGATCGACAAGCTTCCAGACATGACTGATCAGCGGCCAGTGGCGCACACCATTCGGTTGGAATCGCATGACCAATGGCCAGCCTCGCCGCACCGGGCGAGCACCCATGAAAAAAGCCCGCCGAAGCGGGCCGTCCTGCGGGAAGGGCGAGCCTTCCGGTGATTCAGCGCAGCGCGCCCATCAGGCTGCTGGCAGCAGTGGTGGCGCCGCTTCCGGTCAGGGCATTGCCCAGGTAGCCGGACATGGCGCTGATCTGCGCCGGGCTCACATTGAGCTTGCCCAGGGCGTTGGTGACCGCGCTCATCGAGGACAGCGAGGCCGGCGAG
>JBILSK010000364.1:0-3457 GCA_044372165.1 Burkholderiaceae bacterium
GACGGCGGTCTTCAACAGCTATTTTGTCGGCGTGGTGGCGAGCAAGGCCTCCTGGGCGACGCTGGCCTGGACGGTGGCGCTGGCGGTGTCCAATCTGATGGTGATGCTGTCCATGCCGGTGATCGGCGCCTGGGCTGATCTTCACGCAGCCAAGAAGCGTCTGCTTGGGCTCGCCACGATAGGCTGCGTCGTGGCCACCGCGGGCCTGGCGGCCTGCGGGCGCGGCGACGTGGCCCTGGCCATGATCGTCGTTGCGCTCGCAAACTATTTTTATTCGATCGGCGAGGCGCTTGCGGCGGCCTTTCTGCCTGAACTGGCCCGTCAGGAGGCGATGGGCAAGGTCTCCGGCTGGGCCTGGAGCTTCGGATTCTGTGGCGGCATGCTGGCGCTCGGCCTGTCGCTTGCGTGGGTGCTCGCCGCGCAAGGACGGGGCGAGCCCGCCGACAGCTTCGTGCCAGTGACGATGCTGATCGTGGCAGCCCTGTTTGCGTTGGCGGCCGTACCGGTGTTCCTGATCCTGCGCGAGCGTGCCGTGCCGCGGTCGGTGGCCGGTGAGAGCGGGCCCGCTGCAGGCGCCTTCACCCAGGTCGCCATCACCTTGCGCCAGGCCCGCGAGTTTCCCGACTTCTGGCGCTTGATGTGGTGCGGCACGGCCTATTTCGCCGGCATTTCAGTCGTGATCACCCTGGCCGCGGTCTATGCGGAAGAGGCCCGCGGCTTCAAGCAGCAGGAAACCATGCTGCTGATCTTCCTGGTCAACATCGCGGCGGCCATCGGTGCCTTCGGCTTCGGCTATGTGCAGGACCGCATCGGGCACAAGCGGGCGCTGGCGATCACGCTGCTCGGTTGGGTGCTGATGGTGCTGATTGCCGCGCTGACCGACAGCACCGCGATGTTCTGGCTGGCTGCGGTCATTGCCGGACTGTGCATGGGGTCCAGCCAGTCCTGCGGCCGCGCCCTGGTCGGCTACCTCACGCCTGCCCATCAGCTTGCCGAATTCTTCGGTCTGTGGGCCTTGGCCACGCGGCTGTCGGCGGTCATCGGCCCGTTGGTCTATGGCGTGGTGACCTGGGTCACCGGGGGCAATCATCGCCTGGCCATTGCCGTGACCGGCGGTTTCTTTCTCATCGGCCTGGCGCTGCTACGCGGCATCGATGTGGAGCGCGGGCATCGCGCCGCAATCGAGCATGGCGGCGGCTCGATGCAAACCTGATGACTCAATCACTCAAGAGGAGCTTGAATTCATGATCTCGAAGAAAGTGCTGGGCGCCGACGACGTCGCTCGTATCCTGGCAGCCGCCGAGCAGGAAGCCAACCGCAACAGCTGGGCGGTGACGATTGCGGTGTGCGATGACGGTGGCCATCTGCTGGGCTTGCGGCGTCTGGACGGCGCAGCACCGATCTCCGCCTACATCGCGCCCGAGAAGGCACGGTGCGCAGCACTGGGTCGACGCGACAGCGGCGTCTACGAGAAGATGATCAACGAGGGACGCGTGTCCTTCCTGTCGGCGCCCCTGATCCAGGGCATGCTGGAAGGCGGTGTGCCGATCACCGTCGACGGGCAGGTGATCGGTGCGGTGGGCGTGTCGGGTGTGAAGTCCAGCGAGGATGCCGAGACTGCCCGGGCCGGAATCGCCGCATTGGGTGCCTGAACAGTTTGAGTCGCCAGCAGGTCCGGCCCGAGGCCCGACCTGCTGGTACGACTGAACTCAGACGGTCTTGACCGGGATGGCTGCGATCTTGGCCGACCACTCCTTGGGCCCGGTCTGGTGCACCGAGACACCCTGGGCATCGACCGCGACGGTCACCGGCATGTCCTCGACCATGAACTCGTAGATGGCTTCCATGCCCAGGTCTTCGAAGGCCAGCACCTTGGAGGCCTTGATGGCCTTGGAGACCAGGTAGGCCGCGCCGCCCACGGCCATCAGGTAGGCCCGCTTGTGCTTGCGGATCGACTCGATGGCCACCGGACCGCGTTCGGACTTGCCGATCATGGCGATCAGCCCCGTTTGCGCGAGCATGGTCTCGGTGAACTTGTCCATGCGGGTGGCGGTGGTGGGGCCGGCAGGGCCGACCACCTCGTCGCCCACCGGATCGACCGGTCCCACGTAGTAGATCACCCGGTTACGGAAATCCACCGGCAAGGCTTGGCCCGCAGCCAGCATGTCGGCGATGCGCTTGTGGGCCGCATCGCGCCCGGTGAGCATGCGGCCGGACAGCAGCAGCGTCTGGCCGGGCGTCCAGGACGCGACCTCCTCGGGGGTCAGCGAGTCCAGGTTCACGCGCTTGGAGCGCTGGGTGTCGGGCACCCAATGCACCTCGGGCCACTCCGCCAGCGAGGGCGGCTCGCAATAGGCCGGACCACTGCCATCGAGCACGAAATGTGCATGGCGGGTCGCGGCGCAATTGGGAATCATGGCGACCGGCTTGGAGGCCGCATGGGTCGGGGCCATCGCGATCTTCACATCCAGCACTGTGGTCAGACCGCCCAGACCCTGCGCACCGATGCCCAGCGCATTGACCTTCTCGTAGAGCTCGATTCGCATCTCCTCGACCTTGTTGCTCGGGCCGCGGGCAATCAGGTCCGACATGTCCAGGGGCTGCATGAGCGCTTCTTTCGCCAGCACTCCGGCGCGCTCGGCGCTGCCGCCGATGCCGATACCCAGCATGCCGGGCGGGCACCAGCCCGCGCCCATGTCGGGAACAGTCTTGATCACCCAGTCGACGATCGAATCGGAGGGGTTGAGCATCACGAACTTGCTCTTGTTCTCGGAGCCACCCCCTTTGGCCGCCACCGTCACATCGACCGCGCCGCCCGGCACCAGCGTCACATAGACCACTGCGGGCGTGTTGTCCTTGGTGTTCTTGCGCTCGAAGTGCGGGTCGGTCACCACCGACGCACGCAGGGTGTTGTGCGGATCATTGTAGGCGCGGCGAACGCCTTCGTTGATGGCGTCTTCCAGCGATCCGTTGAAGCCTTCCCAGCGCACGTCCATGCCGACCTTCACGAAGACGTTCACGATGCCGGTGTCCTGGCAGATCGGCCGCTTGCCCTCGGCGCACATGCGCGAGTTGGTCAGGATCTGGGCCATCGCGTCGCGCGCAGCCGGGCTCTGCTCGCGCTTGTACGCGCGTGCCAGGTGCTGGATGTAGTCGACCGGGTGGTAGTAGCTGATGAACTGCAGAGCAGCTGCAACCGATTCGATCAGGTCGACCTGGCGGATGGTGGTGGGCATGGACAGTCTCCGAGGAAAGAAGGGATGTTCCGGATTCAGTGTTCGGTCGAGCTTGAGCGAGGCTTGGCCGTCGGGTTCATGACCCGATCGATCACTGCGATGGCCAGCGCCGAGATCAGGAAGACCATGTGAATGATCGTCTGCCACATCAGCGTCTTGTCAGAGGTGGAGCCCGCCGAAATGAAGACCTTCAGCAGATGGATCGACGAGATCCCGATGAT
>JBILSK010000365.1:0-3450 GCA_044372165.1 Burkholderiaceae bacterium
TTCAGGATGAAGACGCCTTCTGCTTCACCTATGGGGACGGCCTGAGCGATGTGGACATCAGCTCGCTGATCGCGTTCCACAGGGAACGCAAGACCCTGGCAACGCTGACCGCGACCTATCCGCCCGGTCGCTTCGGGGCGATCGACATTCACACCGAAGACCGCGTGACCGCATTCCGGGAAAAGCCCAAGGGCGACGGCGGCATGATCAACGGCGGCTACTTCGTGCTGTCGCCCAAGGTCCTGGAACTGATCGAAGACGACCAGACCGTCTGGGAAGCCAAGCCCCTGGAAACGCTGGCGCAGACCGGACAGCTGTCCGCCTTCCAGCACCACGGGTTCTGGCAACCGATGGACACGCTGCGCGACAAGACCTATCTGCAGGAGCTCTGGACCAGCGGTCAGGCGCCCTGGAAAGTCTGGAATTGAACCCGGACTTCTGGCGCGGACGCCGCGTCCTGCTCACCGGACACACCGGCTTCAAGGGCAGCTGGCTGTCGCTGTGGCTGCAGTCGCTGGGCGCCGAGGTGACCGGATTCGCCCTGGCGCCGGCTGCCGAGACCAGCCTGTTCGACGCGGCCCGGCTGGCGAACGGGATGCATTCGGTGACCGGCGATATCCGCGATCTCGATGCGTTGATCGCGGTGATGCGGGCAGCGCAACCCGAAGTCGTGTTTCACCTGGCCGCACAGGCACTGGTTCGACCCTCCTACGACGCGCCGGTCGAGACTTATGCCACCAACGTGATGGGCACGGTGCACCTGCTCGAGGCGGTGCGTCACACGGGCTCGGTCCGCGCCGTGGTCAACGTCACCACCGACAAGTGCTACGAGAACAGGGAGTGGGTCTGGGGCTATCGGGAGAACGACGCGCTCGGCGGCTACGACCCTTACAGCAGCAGCAAGGGCTGCTCGGAGCTGGTGACCGCCGCCTGGCGCTCGTCCTATTTCAACCCCGCGCAGCATGAGCGTCATCGCACTGCCCTTGCCAGCGCGCGCGCCGGCAATGTGATTGGCGGTGGCGATGCATCGCGCGATCGACTGATTCCCGATGTGCTGGCGGCCTTCGAACGCGGCGCGCCGGTGCGGCTCAGGCAGCCCCATGCGATCCGGCCCTGGCAGCATGTCCTGGAACCCTTGCGAGGCTATCTGATGCTTGCCGAGCAGCTCCATGAATCTGGGCCGCGCTTTGCCCAGGCCTGGAACTTCGGTCCGCGCGACACCGACGCGCAATCCGTGCAGCAAGTGGTCGAGCAGATGTGTGCCCTCTGGGGTCCCGGCGCGCGGCTGGAGATCGACGACTCGCCGCAGCCTCACGAAGCCGCCTGGCTGAAGCTCGACATCTCCAAGGCGGTGGCCCACCTCGGCTGGAGGCCCCGACTGTCGCTGGCCGATGCGTTGGCCCTCACGATCGACTGGAGTCGACAACACCGTGCCGGGGTCGATCCTCGCGCCCTCACGCTGGCTCAGATCCAGGCCTACCAGGCCGCGATCTGCCGCACACACTGACACGATCAAACGCATGAACGCTTGTTGTCCTGCTTCCCCCGACGCTCAGGCCGGCGTCCCGGCCGCGTCGGGCATCGACCGCATCCCACATCCTGTGCCTTGTACGGTGAGCGGAGCGTGAGCCGTGCCCCCTCCTCCGGAACACGGGCCGCGGGTCGGTCCTGGCCGCATCGCGCGCTTCCTCGGCACGGGCGTCCTCAACACCGCAGTGGGCTTCGCCCTGTACGCCGGGGGGGTCTGGCTCGGACTGGCACCGCTGCTGTCGCTGAGCCTCGCGACGATCATCGGCGTGATGTGGAACTTTCTCACCTACCGTCACCTGGTGTTCGACGCCCGGGGCGGACGCGAGGCCCTGCCACGCTTTCTGGCGACCTACGTCCTGACCTGGGGTCTGAACGCCCTGCTGCTGGCGCAACTGACGGGACCTCTCGCTTTGCATCCCTGGCTGGCGCAGGCGCTGTGCCTGCCCCCGACGGTGTGGCTGGGCTGGCGGCTGATGAACGGATGGGTGTTCAGGCGAGCAGCGACACCCCCGCGCCCCGCAAACTGATCAGCATCGTCACGCCCTGCTACAACGAGGTCGACAACGTCGCAGAACTGTGTGCCCGCGTTGCGGCGGTGATGCGCTCGCAGCCCCACGATTACGAACACATCCTGATCGACAACTGCTCCGGCGACGGCACGGTCGAGACGCTGCGCACGATTGCAGCACGCGACCCGCGCGTGAAGGTGATCGTCAACGCGCGAAATTTCGGCCACATCCGCTCGCCCTATCACGCCCTGCTGCAGACTCGCGGCGATGCGGCGGTGCTGATCGCCGCCGATCTGCAGGACCCGCCCGAGATGATTCTCGAGTTCATCGAACGCTGGGAAGCGGGCTTCAAGACCGTGCTCGCGGTCAAGCCGGAAAGCGACGAGCTCGCCCTCATGTTCGCACTGCGACGGGTCTACTACCGGACGATCTCGCGCATCTCGGAGGTGCCCCTGGTGCAGAACGCCACCGGGGCCGGACTCTTTGACCGGGTGGTGCTGGAGACCCTGCGTTCGCTGGACGACCCCTATCCGTATTTCCGCGGCCTGCTGTGCGAGATCGGCTTTCCGGTAGCTACCGTGCCATTCAGACAACCGCGCCGGGCACGCGGTGTGACCAAGAACAACTTCTACACGCTCTACGACATCGCCATGCTGGGAATCACCAATCACTCGAAGGTGCCCCTGCGGATCATGACGATGACCGGATTCGCACTGGCCCTGGTGAGCTTGCTGATCTCCGTGGGCTACCTGGTGACCAAGCTGCTGTTCTGGAATTCCTTCGACATGGGTGTCGCACCGATCCTGATCGGTGTCTTCTTCTTCGGTTCCATGCAGATGCTGTTCATCGGACTGCTGGGCGAATACATCGGCTCGATCCACACCCGATTGCGGAAGCTTCCGCATGTGGTGGAGCGCGAGCGGATCAACTTCTGAGCAACGATCATGCGTGCCACCCGTCTGGTCAGCCTCGCCGGCCTGGCGATCACTGTCGCGCTGACCGCCCTGTTCATGGGGGTGCCGCTGCTGCTGCAGCCGCCCTCGACGCTGAATGTCGACACCTTCCAGTATCTGGCGATTGCCAATTACTACCTGTGGTTCGACCCGGTGGTCATTCGAGACGTCCATACGGTCGGGCCGGTGATTCCCCTGCTGCTGGCCGCCGCCAAGCGCGTGGCGATGACGGTCACGTCCTCATCGGCGGCACTGGACGTCGCGCTGGTGAAGAGCGTCTCGTTCGCCTGCTACCTGCTGATTGCCGGCAGCTTCATGGCACTGATCGATGTCCGCCGGTTAGGCCTGCTGGTGGCCAGTGCCGCCCTGGCCCTGCTGCTGCTGGTACTGCCGACGCGCCCGGAATTTCTCAGCCTCAATGGCGAACTGGTCTGTGTGGCGCTGCTGTGCCCGCTGAT
>JBILSK010000366.1:0-3446 GCA_044372165.1 Burkholderiaceae bacterium
GAGGGCGAAATCCTGCGTCGCGTGCGCGAGGTGGTGGGCCCGCAGGTGCCGGTGGTGGCGAGCCTCGATCTGCATGCCAACGTCACCCGTCAGATGGTGGCCCAGGCCGATGCGCTCGCCATCTATCGCACCTATCCGCATGTCGACATGGCCGAGACGGGCGGGCGCGCTGCCGTCCTGCTTGATCGCATGCTGGCGCAGGGACGCCGCCCGGCCAAGGCCTTTCGCCAGTTCGACTATCTCACCGGCATTCCCTCGCAGTGCACCTTCATCGATCCCTGCAAGGGGATCTATGAGCGGATCGCGGACATCGAGCGGCGCCATGGCGCCTCGATCGATTTCGCGCCGGGTTTTCCGATGGCCGATTTTCCCGAGTGCGGCATGTCGGTAGTGGCCTACGCGGTGGACCCCGCGGCGGCGCAGGCGGCTCTCAAGGAGATCGGCGACGCGGTGGCAGCGGCCGAGCCCGACTTCGCGCTCGAGCTGCTGTCGCCCGATGAAGCGGTGCAGCGCGCGATGAAGACCGGCGCGCCCGGTTCACCCACGGTGCTGGCCGACACCCAGGACAACCCTGGCGCAGGCGGCAATGGCGACACCACTGGTCTGTTGGCCGCGCTGATTCGTCATCGTGCGCCCGATGCGGTGCTCGGCGCATTGATCGACCCTGACAGCGCTTCGCGGGCGCACGAGGCCGGACAGGGCGCGACCACCGAGTTCAGGCTGGGCGCGATCTCCGGTGTCGAAGGTCATGTGCCGGTGGTGGCCCGCTTCACGGTCGAACGATTGGGCGATGGCCGCTTCACCTGCACCGGGCCGATGTTCCGCGGCTTTCGCATGACCCTGGGGCCGATGGCGCTGCTGCGCGAACAGGTCTCGGGGGTGCGCGTGGTGGTGGCCAGCCGCAAGTGTCAGGCGGCCGACCAGGAGATGTTCCGGCACGTTGGTATCGAGCCGGTGCGCCAGCGCATCCTGGCGCTCAAGAGCTCGGTGCACTTTCGGGCCGATTTCCAGCCGATCGCGCGCGAAGTCCTGGTGGTGCAGTCGCCCGGACCGGCGCTGGCCGATCCGGTTGACTTTGCCTGGCAGCGGCTGCGCCCGGGTATCCGGATGCGGCCGCTGGGGCCGGTGTTCAAGGGCGCCTGAGCGCCCGTCCCCCCTTACTCCGGCTTCACGCCGGAGGCCTTGAACACCTCGCCCCAGCGCGGCGTGTCCTTGCGGATGATGTCGGTGAACTCGGCGGCCGTCGTGCCGGTGGGCAGCAGTCCGAGCTCGAGGATCTTCTTCTTGCCTTCGGGCGACTGGATGATCTTGGCGATCTCGGCGCTCATGCGATCGACCATGGCGCGCGGCGTGCCCTTGGGTGCCACGATGCCGTTCCAGCCGACCAGATCGAGCGCGGGAAAGCCCTGCTCGGCGAAGGTGGGCGTGTTGGGGAAGACCGGCCAGCGCTTGGTGCCGGTGGTGGCCAGCAGCGTGGCGCGGCCTGACTGGATGAAGGGGCCGGTGGTGGCGAAGTCATGCACGCCCATGGTGGCCGTGCCGCCGATGATGTCGGTGGCCGCGGGACCTGCGCCCTTGTAGGCCACATGCACCGTGTCCAGTTTGGCCGTCTGCGTGAACATCTCCGCATACAGGTGCGAGGAGCTGCCGGCGCCAAAGGATGCGTAGGTCGTCTTGCCCGGGTTCTTCTTCACGTATGCGATGTACTCGGGGATCGATTTGATGCCGCTGGCCGAGGACACGATCATGCCCAGTGCCGCTTCGCCCAGCTGCGTGACCGGCTCGAAGTCGTCCTGCGAGTAGGGCAGCTTGGTGTACGCGAACAGGTTGATGCAGTAGTTCGACGAGTTGATGTACACGAAGGTGTAGCCGTCGGGCGCCGATTGCTTGGCCGCCGTGATGCCCACGATGCCTTGCGCACCGGCCCGGTTTTCGACGATCACCGGTTGGCCCAGCACCGGGGTGAGCTTTTCGGCGAGGTAGCGCGTGACGATGTCGGTCTGGCCGCCCGGCGGATAAGGCACGATGATCTTGACTGGCCGGTTCGGCCACGCGGCTTGCGCGTGGGCCGCGCTCATCGGGGTCAACGCGGGGGCTGTGGCCAGCAGGGCCAGGGCGGTCTTGCCCAGCAAACGTCGGGTCGGGTGCATGCGTGTCTCGTGTGTCGTGGTGGAAGTCTCTGCGCGGGCGCAGGCGGCCCGGGCAGGTTGGAAGCCGAAGTCTAGCGTTTCGCCCGATGTCGTGCCGCTCGCGGCGCGACGGACTCGCGGTGTACGCTGGCGGATTGCCCACTGATCACGACCTGCACGCGATGACATCGACTTCCTCTTTGCCGGCTGCGCCCCTGTGGCAGTGGTCGGCCACCGAGCTGGCCCACGCGATCCGCACGCGCAGCATTTCCAGCCGCGAGGCCACCGAGTCGTGCCTGGCGCGGGTGGCCCAGGTCAATCCCTTGTTGAATGCGATCGTCGAGGTCCTCGCGGACAGTGCCCTGGCGGATGCCGATGCCGCCGATCGTGCGGTCGCGGCGGGTCAGGCGCTGGGCGTGCTGCACGGCGTGCCGCTCACCACCAAGGTCAATGTCGATCAGCGTGGCTGCGCGACCACCAATGGGGTGGTCGCCTTCAAGGACCAGATCGCCACCGAGGACAGCCCCGTGGTCGCCAACCTCAGGCGTGCCGGTGCGGTCATCTTCGGGCGCACCAACACGCCGGCATTCTCCTTCCGATGGTTCACCGAGAACGATGCCCATGGCCGCACGCTCAACCCCTGGTCGCGCGATCACACGCCGGGCGGCTCCAGCGGTGGGGCATCGGCCGCTGTGGCGGCCGGCATGGGGCCGATTGCCCATGGCAACGACCTGGCCGGCTCGGTTCGCTATCCGGCCTACTGCACCGGTGTCTTCGGCTTGCGGCCGTCGTTTGGTCGTGTGCCGGCCTTCCTGCCTTCTGCCTCCGGCGAGCGCCCCCTGGGCATCCAGATGATGTCGGTGCAAGGGCCGCTGGCGCGCACCGTGGCAGACATCCGCGCTGCCCTGCAGGCGATGTCCCTGGCCGATCATCGTGACCCTTGGTGGACGCCAGCCCCCCTGAGCGGGCCTGCGAAACCGCGCCCGATCCGCGTCGCGATTTCGCGCAGCGTGCCCGGCGGCCCGCTGCATCCCGGCGTGCTGGCTGCCATCGACCGTGCCGCGGCCTGGCTGGACGAAGCCGGCTATGCGATCGAGGCGGTCGAGCCGCCGGATGTCGCCGAGGCCGCCAAGCTGTGGGCCACCATCGCGGATACCGAGTCGCGTCTGGCGATGGGGCCCTTGATCGAGAAAGTCGGCGATGCCGGCATCCGCAAGGCCTTTGTCGGCATGGGGCGGCACACACCGGACCTGAGCGTCACCGAGTACATGCAGGCGCTGGGCCGGCGCACCGGACTTATCCGGCAATGGAATGCGT
>JBILSK010000367.1:0-3443 GCA_044372165.1 Burkholderiaceae bacterium
CACGATGAGCCTTCCGTCGAAGCCGTCAGCGCGGCGCGCTGCAGGCCGCGAGCGTCTCGGCGAGCGGCGCGTCGGGCACCTTCTGCACCCGGGCAGCCCCCAGGCCGTCGAGCAGCACGAACTTGGGCGTGCCCTGCTCGGCCTTCTTGTCAACCGACATCAGTTCAATGTAACGCGCAGCCGGCCAGCCAGGCCCGGTCACCGGTAGCCCTGCGGCATCGATCAGGGCACGCAATCGGTCACGCGCCGGTCCCTCGAGCAGACCCAGCCGACAGGACAGATCGGCGGCCATCACCATGCCAGCCCCCACCGCCTCGCCGTGCAGCCATTCGCCATAGCCCATGCCGGCTTCGATCGCGTGCCCGAAGGTATGGCCGAAGTTCAGGATCGCGCGCAGCCCGCCTTCGCGTTCGTCGCGCTCGACCACCGAGGCCTTGATCTCGCAGGAGCGCGCGATGACCTCGGTGAGCGCAACCGGATCGCGGCGCAACAGGCGCGGCAGATCGCGCTCGATGACATCGAAATAGACGGGATCGGCGATCGCGCCATGCTTGATCACTTCGGCCAGCCCGGCAGACAGCTCGCGCGCTGGCAGCGTGTCAAGGGTGCCCACGTCGATCATCACCAGTCGAGGCTGGTGAAAGGCCCCGATCATGTTCTTGCCCAGGGGATGGTTGATGCCGGTCTTGCCCCCCACCGACGAGTCGACCTGCGACAGCAGCGTGGTGGGCACCTGCACGAAATCGACCCCGCGCTGATAAACCGCTGCAGCGAACCCGGCCATGTCGCCGACCACGCCACCGCCGACCGCCACGATCAGTGCGTTTCGATCAAAGCGCGCAGCCAGCATCGCGTCAAAGATCAGATTGAGTGCTCCCCAGCCCTTGTTCACTTCGCCCGCTGGCAGCACCACCTCGACCAGCGCGCTGGCATGGCCCTCGAGCGCGGCGTGAACGGTTCGTGCATGCAGGCCGGCGACATGGGTGTCGGTGACGATGGCCACCATCCGGCCACGGGCGAGCGACTGCAAAGCCTCGCACCTGGCGAGCAGCCCGTTGCCGATCTGGATGGGATACGAGCGATCGCCCAGGGCGACATTGACCTTACGCATCGGGACAGGACCTGACAGGGGAGTCGGGGGAATCCGGGGAGTCGGACGAGGGTTCCGCGCTCAGGCTGCGATCGGTCGCGCGCCCGATCTCGCACAGCGGAGGCGGCAGGCGCTCGACGATGGCATCGACCACCCGCTCGACCGGCTGGCGGCCGGTGTCGATCACCAGGTGAGCCACCTCGCGGTACAGCGGTTCGCGGGTCGTGACCAGCGATTCGATTCGGGCACGAGGGTCTTCGGTGCGCAGCAACGGCCGGCTGGTGTCGCGCCGAAGCCGGTGCCAGAGATCGCCGACCGAGGCGCGCAGATAGACCACCTGGCCACGCTGTGCGAGCAGCCTGCGGTTCTCGGGATCGAGCACGGCACCGCCGCCGGTGGCCAGCACCGTGGTGTCGCGCCGGGTCAATTCCTCGATGAGTTCGGATTCCCGGCGGCGAAAGCCCGCCTCGCCTTCAAGCTCGAAGATGGTTGGAATCGGCACGCCCAGTCGGGCTTCGAGTTCCCGGTCGGCATCGACGAACGCCCAGGACAGGCGACGGGCGAGACGTCGGCCGACGGTGGTCTTGCCGGCGCCCATCATGCCAACGAGGCAGATCAGCGTGGGTACGGACGAATCGCTCATCCGCCAAGGATACCGGAGCAGCGCAGTGTGCTCGTCGCGGGCCAGGACGACTCGCGACGAGCACGGACAGACTCAGCGAGCCATCGCGGTTTCGGTGACAACGCGCGGCGTGAGAAAGACCAGCAACTCGGTGCGATTGCTCGACCGGGTGGTGTTGCGGAACATCGCACCCACCACCGGCACATCACCGAGGAAGGGCACCTTGTTGACCCGGTTGATCTCGGTCTGCTCGTAGATGCCACCGATCACCACCGTACCGCCGTTCTCGACCAGGACCTCGGTCTGCACCGCCCGGGTATTGATCGCGAAGCCGGCTGGTGTCAGCTGCCCGACCGCATCGCGATTGACCTTGACCTGCATGATCACCGTGCCTTCCGGCGTGATCTGCGGCGTCACCTCCAGACGCAGCGTCGCCTTGCGGAACTGGATCACGGGTGCCGCCAGACCGCCAGCCTGGGTCTGGTAGGGCAGCTCGGTACCCTGCTCGATCACCGCCTTGGTCTTGTCACCCGTCAGCACTCGCGGGCTGGAGACCACCTTGCCGCGCTGATCAGCCTCGAGCGCCGACAACTCCAGGTTGACGAATCGGGTCAGCTGCGAGCCGAACAGACTGATCGCGAAACTGGCCGGCGAGGCGCCGTTGATGGCCGCCGCAGGCAGGTTGACGAAATTGGTGTTGGCGATCGGGGTGGTCCGGCCCAGGCCGGGCAGGTTGACGCCCGCCAGGTTGCTGCCGAGCTGCGAAGACAGGTCACCCACCCCCTGCAGGTTGCCCGACAGGGTGGAGTACATGTTGGCATTGCCCCACTGCGACCCCGCGCCATAGACCGGCGTGTTGACGGTCACCGACTGCCCGGTGGCCGGGTCGATCTGACTGGAGCTGCGGGCGATGGTGCTGCGAATGTCATTGAAGCCCCACTTCACGCCCAGGTTGCGCGAGAAGCCGTCGTCGGCCTCGACGATGCGTGCCTCGATCAGGACCTGCCTCACCGCCACGTCGAGCTGCGCGATGACCTTGCGAATCTCCTCCAGCCGCGCGCTGGTGTCACGCACGAACACCGAGTTGGTCCGCTCGTCGAAGACTGCGCTGCCCGACTTGGACAGCAGCTTCTGCTTCTCGTCGGACAGCAGCTTCTGGACCGACTCGGCCTTCTGGTAGTTGAGCTTGAAGATCTCCACCCGGGACGGCTCGATGTCGGCGATCTGCTGGCGCGATTCGAGATCGAGCTTTTCCTGGGCAACGATCTCGTCGCGGGGCGCGACCATGATCACGTTGCCATTGCGACGCATGTCCAGGTTCTTCGACTGGAGCACGATATCCAGCGCCTGGTCCCAGGGCACATCCTTGAGCCGCAGCGTGAGGTTGCCGCTCACCGACTCACGCACCACGATGTTCAGGTTGGTGAAGTCGGCAATCACCTGCAGCAACGCACGAATGTCCACGTTCTGGAAGTTCAGCGAAAGCTTGTCGCCCTTGTAACCCTGGCGCTTTGCAGCACGAGCAGGATCGTCCCGGCTCGGCTTGACCTCGATCACGAACTGGTTGTCGCTCTGGTAGGCCTGATGCTCCCAGTTGCCCGCCGGCTCGATGATCATGCGGGTGTTGTCGCCCTGCTGGAATGTCCGGACCGACTTCACCGGCGTGCCGAAATCGGCGACATCCAGCTTGCGGCGCAGGTTGTCGGGCAGCTTCGTCTTGAGGAAGTCCAC
>JBILSK010000368.1:0-3442 GCA_044372165.1 Burkholderiaceae bacterium
CCTGTGGGAGAATGCGGTCTTTGTAAGCATCGTGGAGTGGGGCGCCTTTCCACTGGTGGCCGGCGTGGGCGCTGTGAAGGTGGGCCACTCCTGGCTGGACGGGCGGGCATCCGTGATTGAGAACCCATGAAGCGCCGCGCATTCCTTACACGCTCGCTGGGCGTTGCCACTGCTGCATCGGGCCTGTCTTTCGCCGGTTCTGCCTGCTGGGCCTTGACGTCGACCGCCCAGGGCCATCGCGTCCTCGATCTCGACCTGTTCGATACCAGCCGACAAAGGCCAGTGCCTGCACGCGTCTACCTGCCGCAACGGGCCAGCCCTGCGCAGCCGGTGCCGCTGGTTGTGTTCTCGCACGGCTTGGGCGGCTCGCGCGCAGGCTACAGCTACCTTGGCCGACATTGGGCCGATGCTGGCATCGCCAGCCTGCACCCGCAGCATGTGGGCAGTGACAACCGTCTGTGGCAGGGCAACCCGCTGGATTTGCTGCAACGCCTGCAGATCGCGGCCCGCGAATCCGAGGCGCTGGCACGTGTGCTGGACGTGCGATTTGTTCTGGACCACTTCCTTGCGTCCGAGCAGGCGGGATTGATCGACCCCGGGAAGATCGCAGCAGCCGGTCATTCCTATGGCGCAAACACGGCCATGCTGGTTGCCGGCGCACGGGTGAATGCAGGCACTGCATACGCCGGAGAACTTGGGGATAGACGCATCCACGCTGCCATCCTGATTTCGGCGCCACCTCTGCTGGGGCAAGGATCTGCACAGGAAGTGCTCAGCAGCGTCAGCGTGCCGACGCTGCATATCACCAGCCTGGAGGACACCATCAATCTGCCGGGCTACCGAAGCACGGTCGAGGACCGCATCATCATCTTTGACGCCATGGCCAGGTCGCCCAGAACCCTTGCGGTGTACAACACGGGTGGGCACAGCATCTTCACCGACCGCACCACGCGTAGCGGTCCGGAAACCAGCACCCGCATCAAGGGCGCCACCCAGGAACTTTGCACGATCTTCCTGCGTCGGGCGCTGCATGTTGGGCATCCCGTGGTCAACACGGAAAGCATGACTGCAGAGCTGGCAGTGGCGTCAAAACCTGCTGCGCAAATGGATGCCAATGAAGTGCAGCAAGGCGTATCGCAATGGGCCTATCGTCACAAGGATCTCCTGGATCGGTTCATCAGCCAGAAAACCTGAGGGTTGTCACGAAGCCGTCATGACTTTCATAAGCCGGCGCGGTCACCTCGGTGCGTTCTGGGTTGAGCGTGACGACGTCTACGCGTGACCAGTTCCGAGTGTTCCGCGCCCAGCGACGCAGCTGGCACGGGCCTGGCTGCTGCATCAGTGTGAGGACACCATTCCGACTCCCGGAGCCCGACAATTGGTGCGGATCGACGAAAACTCGAAAGCTGAGGCGATCAGCCTGAACGCCGAGCAATTGCGTCGGATCGACACACTGCCCAGACCGGGCCTGGCCGAGGGCAGGCCCCTGGTCTGAACAAGGACTGTTGATCAGCGCTGCATTTGAACCCTCGATGGGTGACCCCACGAATCTGGATGTTGTTGCTCCCATGATGGCTGGCGCAGCGGTTTACAATCTAAAGAATGGTTCATGGTCATCCATTCCGGCGTGCGCAGATATGGGTTCCAATGACTTTCCCGCGACAGCAACCGCTCAGGCAATCGGGAACGGCGCAAATTCAGCAAGCATCCTTCGTTACCTGACCATCGCAGGCCTGGTGTTTCTTGCGCTCATGCTGGCGCTGAAACCCGACGTAGGCTTCACCGCGCCATTTGCAATGCGTCTGTTGTTCTGGACCTTGCAGATCGTGACCGGCTTGCTCGTCCTTCAAACGGTGCTCTATCTTCTGACCCGAAGCTTCGGCGCCAGCCGTGCGCCCAGTTGGGCATTGGTGCTGCTCTCCGGTCTGCTCGGCTCGGTATTGCTGACGCCGCTGTATTGGCTGATAGGGGAAGGCCTGATGGAGGGGTGGTTCGGCTACCCGGCTCGACCAGACGACGAAGCAGCTGAGCTTGCCGGCTTTGCCCTCGCCAATCCCCTGGTCAGGGAATTTTTGGAAATCGTGGCCCCGGTCACGACAGCATGGGTATTGATCTGCTTGCCTCGCATGCACTGGCTGATGCCACCCTGGCTGCATGGGCAAACCTCCAAGGGCGAAGTGGACGGCAATCCCGGGTCGAGGCAGGCAGTGCTTGATCCAACCCCCGATCAGGGCCATGCTCAAGCGACGGTCTGGCCTGCGCAGCGTCCTGATACTTGGCGTCGTCGGCTGCCCGCGGAGCTCGGCACGGATGTGATCGCAGTCACTTCCGAGCTCCAGTACTTGCGCGTCTGGACTCCCCGAGGCTGCGCCCTGATCCTGGGCGCCTTGGCGGATGTCGAAGCACAGGACGCCGCGACGGGATTGCGCGTGCACCGGTCGTGGTGGGTGGCGACCGACCATCTTGTCGCTGTTCGGCGCACCGCCACGGGCGCGGTTTGCCTGATGAGCGATGGTCGCCAGGTCCCGGTCAGCCGCCGCCGACGCAGCGAGGTTCTCGCCCGCTTCGGCAGCGCAGCTCAATACCGATTCGAGGGCGTATCAAAAGCTGTATCGGATGCCGACTTGAAGTGAAAACGGGTTGTACTTGAGCGGGCTCGCACTGCCCCCTGGGTTGCCAGACGCGTTGTCCAACCGCACGCTGCCTACCCGAAGCCAGCGCGCATCGGCGGTGAGGCGCCAGTTACGGCTGAGCGCGTACTCGACGCCGCCGATGAGTTGGAAGGCAGCCTTGCTGCCAACCGAGTAGCTCCGTTCGGCGCCCCCGCCGACGGGCGTGATGTCAATGTCGAGTTCCTGCACCCATCCGATGCCGGCGCCCACGTATGGGGTCCATCCACCTGCCAGATTGAAGCGACGCACACCGTTGATCAGCAGGATGTTCGATGCGAAATCCCCATCCCGAGCCAGGTTGCTGCCGTTGCGCTGCAGCGCATCCAGCGAGTGACGCCGGTAGTTCCACTCGACTTCTGCCGCCCAGCCGTTGCCGTATCGATAGCCGATATCTCCGCCGAAGCCGATGCCGCCTCCAAACTCGGCGCGCAGACCCGATCCGGCACCCTGGGCACCCGACTCGGTAAAGTCCGAGGAGCCAATCTGACTGTACTGGCCGTAGATCGTGGCGTAGAAGCCCTTGGGCTCGGCCTGCGCCATCGCAGCGGCGGGCAACAGGCTGGCAAACAGGATGGGAACGTGACCTCGGCACAGGGTGCGATGAAACATGATCGTGAACCTTCTGAAGAATGAATGGGAAAGTCGGCCAACCGGCGAGAGCCCAAGTCAAGGTATGTATTGCCTGCCGTGCAGACAAGCACAGTTGCACCAGCGGTTCGCGATTCGAACGAGCGGCAAGGTTTGGCTGGCGGAATGTCAACCAGCACGAC
>JBILSK010000369.1:0-3438 GCA_044372165.1 Burkholderiaceae bacterium
GGGCAATCTATCTCGGACTATTTCTCGCTGCTGACCGGTCCGCGAGCGCCGGGGGAGCAGGATGGTCCCGAGCACATGTATGTGGTGCTGGTGGACGGCGGGCGCAGCGGGCTGGTGGGGGGCGAGTTTCAGGACATGTTGCGGTGCATCCGCTGCGGGGCCTGCATGAATCACTGCCCGGTCTATCAGAAGATCGGCGGTCACACCTATGGCTGGGTGTATCCCGGTCCGATGGGCTCGGTGCTCACGCCGTCCTACGTCGGGATCGAAAAGGCGCTCGATCTGCCGCAGGCGGCCACCCTGTGTGGCGAATGCCATGTCGTGTGTCCAATGAAGATCCCGCTGCCGGATCTGCTGCGCAAGCTGCGCGAAAAGCAGCTCGAGCGGGGCCTGCGTCCCTGGCGCGAACGGATGGCCTTGTCGGCCTGGGCCTTCGTGGCCCGACGCCCTGGCCTGTACCGCCCCATCGCACGCCTGGGCAATCGTGTGCTCAAGCGTCTGGGGGGCACCGACGGACGCATCCGCAGCTTGCCGATGGCAGCGGGTTGGACCGCGCAACGCGACCTGCCCGCCCCCAGTGGACCGACCTTCAAGGAACGCTGGGCCAAGCGTCAGGGCTGAGCGCCTTTGCGCGCGACCGCTTCGGTGCGCGCGCCACCTGTTTGTTGTCCGTGCCAGAACCCCAGGATGTCCCGAGCACCGTGAACGGGATCACGATGGTCGGGTCAAGTGCCCGCTTCTTCCGCATCGGGTGAAGCGGGCGGTCTGAGGTGCACATGACGGGACTGGCGGCGAAGAGAGGCGCTGGCCGGTGCATCCGTCGGTGTGACGCAGGCCGGGTTCGCGCGAGGCAATGCCGCGTCTGCACGGGGTCGTCGGGCGGTTCCGCCTGACAGCCCCGCGGGCAGGAAAGCCGGACGACCCCGCGCGCCCGCGGCCGCGTAGTCCTCGGCGAGCACCTCGCTCGCCATGGCCACCGACCAGCCGCAGTCCTTGACCAGATGGTCATGCAAGGCCTCGGCCAGCCGTTCCAGCGCAATGTGATGGGTGGCTCCCAGCTCGCGCGACAGGTGGTCTGAAAAGCCCATGAATCGCTCGAACGCAGGCTCGGACGCAGGCAGCCAGGCAGCGAGGGTTCGGGTGAAGCGCCCCGAATTGGCGTAGAGATCCCAATACCGCGCGAAACGCACGATCCGGATGACCTCTTCGGCGTTCAGCGTCGAGCTGGACAGAATCGTGTAGGGCGCCTGCTCGCTGAAACGCAAGGCATGCGATGCGACGTGCCGCACGATCGGTGCCCCATTGAGTCGCTTGAGCACCCCCAGCTGGATCTCGTGGGGGCGCAGCGCGTGCAGTCGGTCGAACCCTGCACTGAAACTGGCCAGATCTTCCCCCGGCAGGCCTGCAATCAGGTCGACATGCAAATGCGCCTGAGAGTGTTCACGCAGCCAGGTCAGGTTGCGCTCGGCCCGTTCGTTGTCCTGACGGCGGCTGACGAGCCGCTGCACAGCCGGGTTCCAGCTCTGGATGCCGATCTCGAATTGCAGCGTGCCCGGCGGAAAGCGCACGATGATGTCGCGCAAGGCGTCGGGCAGGTGATCAGGGACCAGTTCGAAGTGGGCGAAGATCGGGTCATCGGGCGTGGCTTCGATGCGGGCCAGCATGAATTCCAGAATGGCTCGACTGGTGCTCACCTTGAGGTTGAAGGTTCGGTCGACGAACTTGAACCTGCGCGCGCCGCGCGCGTGAAGGGTCGCGAGTGCGTCCAGCACGCGATCCAGCGGAAACGGCCAGGCGGTTCGGTCAAGTGCCGACAGGCAGAATTCGCACTTGTAGGGGCATCCTCGCGACGCTTCGATGTAGAGGTGCCGATGTGCGATGTCGGTGTCCGTGTACAGCCCGTAGGGCAGCACCAGTGCCTCGAGATCCGGCTGCGCGCCAGCGATGACTTTCATCAAGGGGCGAGGACCCCGGAGCAACTGCTGGGCCAGGGTCGCAAAGCCGAGCTCGCCGGGCCCGGTGATCACATGGTCGGCTGCCTGGACAATCGCCTGGCGTTCGGTCTCGTGGCTGACTTCGGGTCCGCCCAGGACAATCACCAGGGCAGGATCGGCGGAGCGAAGTGCCTTGATCAGCTCCAGGCTGCGCTCGACATTCCAGATGTAGATACCCAGGCCCAGCACGCGAGGGGCATGCGATAGAAGACGTTCGACCACGGTCTGAATCGGCGTGGCCAGAGTGAATTCCTCGATGCACGCGTGTGCTTCGAGCTCGCCCAGGTTAGCGAGCAGGTAGCGCAGGCCGAGCGAGGCGTGCGACCAGCGAGCATTCAGCGTGGCCAGCACGATGTCGGTCATGGCGCGATTCTATCGAGGTGGGCGAGCGGGCGCGGTGAATCGGCCCTTCAGGCCCAGGGCCGGTTTTTCGATCAGGTGCCAGGATGCGGCGGCCAGCAGCAGGGTGATCGCCGCCGCGCCGGCCATGGCGACCCACACGCCCAGTTCACGATCAAGACAGTAGCCCGACATCAGTTGCTGCACAGGAAAGGCATAGACATAGACCCCATAGGACACATCGATGCCGCGCAGGGACGTATGCCGGGCGGGCAGGCGCATGGCCAGGGCCAGGGCCGCGTAAGGCACGACGAGATGCGTGATCAGTGACTGCCAGGGCGCGGAAACCAACCAGGCCATGCACAGCAGCAGCCCGGCAACCGGCAGCGACAGGCCGATCGTGCCGCGTTGAAGATAGAGCAAGGCCCCGGCGAAGAAGCTCATGCCCAGCTTGGCCAGCAGCGCCACCTCGAAGTAGAGGCCGATCTTCCAGACCCATGGCAGCGGGACATGGATGCGGCCGGGATCGAATGCGGTGACCCAGCACGCCGTGACGAGGCAGACAAGGAAGCAGGCCGTGATGCCCCAGCGCAGGCGGTGGGCAAGCAGACCGACCGCCATCAGGATCGCGTACATCAGCACTTCGTAACGAAGCGTCCACAGTGAACCGTTCGGGGCGTGCAGAGGCAGGTCTTCGAACACACCGGGCAGATTGAAGCGCTCGGTGCCCATCAGCAGGTTCGCACCGATGTACTGCCAGGTCCTGGGGTCGCGCACATAGTCCACGAGCGGCAGGCGTGTGGCCAGTGCGCCTGCCACCAGGGCAGTGAAGAGCACTGCAACGATCAATCCCGGCAGGATGCGCAGCCCGCGCTTGGTCGCAAAGGAACCGGCCCGCGGGTCACGCTCCCAGCTCTGGGTGACCAGGTAGCCGCTCATGCCGAAGAAGGCGACCACAGCCATGGTGCCCAGCTTCAGACCCAGCGCCCCGGGTTCGGGCAGACCGTACAGGGCGAAGGCATGACTGAACAGGACGGCCAGCGCAGCCAGCAGTCTGATCAGGTCAAATGAATTGGAATGCTGGAGACGTGGATTGTTCAACTGA
>JBILSK010000370.1:0-3425 GCA_044372165.1 Burkholderiaceae bacterium
TTCGGTCGCGCTGTCGGCAAGCGGAAAGGCCACGCCCTGGTACTGCGCAATCGCCTGACCGAAGGCCTCGCGCTGCTGCGCGTAGTCCAGCGCCTTCTCAAGCGCCCAGCGCCCCTGGCCGACCGCACGCGCCGAGTTGTAGACCCGCCCCAGCGACACGCCGTACAAGGCCACCTTGAAGCCTTCGTCGAGCGTGCCCACCAGTTGCCAGGGCTCGACCTCCACGTTCTCCAGCACCAGCGCGCCCTCGTGGCCCCCGGGTGCCCCGTACAGCTTGACCACGCTTTCCAGCTGGAAGCCCGGCGCCTTCGTGGGCACCAGAAAGCCACTGATGCCCCCTTTCTTGCGGGCCGCGCGCTCGGGGTCGGTGACCGCAAAGACGATGCACCAGTCGGCACTCGGCGCATTCGATGTCCACAGTTTCCTGCCTGACAGTCGCCATCCTGTCTGCGTGCGCACCGCTTGCGTGCGGATCATCGAGGCATCGGAGCCGGCGCCGGGTTCGGACAGCCCGAAGCACATCGAGCTGCGTCCGGCCATCATGTCGGGCAGGATGCGTTCGCGTGCTTCGGCGGTGACCTGGGTGAGCACCGGGCTGGGCCCGAAGGCCCAGTGCGCAATGACCCAGGGGGTCAGCACCCCGTTGTGACCCACCGTCCGATAGATCGCCTCCCAGGCGACGTAGTAGGCCAGGTGCCCCAGGCCGCCGCCACCGATCGAGGTCGGCGCGCACATCGCATAAAACCCTGCTTTCGCCGATGCCATGCGCACCTCGCGAATCAGGTGCTCCACTTCCTCGCAATAGGCGCCATCCGCACCGTACAGGCGCCGCACATCCCCGAAGACATCCGCATGGCGTGCCAGACGTGGCAGCACCTCGGCACGCACGAAGGCCAGCACGGCCTCTCGGACAGCGAGGATGTCGGCGGGCAGGTCGAAGGCGATTGCGCTCATCGGGGGCTCCTCTCTGGATGGTGACAAGCAAGCATTCTGGCTCAGGCGGATAATGCATGTCTGCATGTTCCGCCGAGGTGGTGGTCCGCCTCCGATGCCCTCTCCTTCTTCACGCACGTTTCAGCTCAAGTCCCTGTTGCTGGCTCTGCCGCTGATTGCGGTGCTGCCCCTGCTGCTGTTCAGCGTCGCACTGGCGGGCTGGCTGTGGGGGCAGGGACGCGAGGATGCGGTGCGCGACCTGCAACAGGTGGTGGGGGCCCAGGCGGTCGCGGTCGATCGCGAGCTGACGGGTCTCACCCGTGAACTGCAGCGCATCGCGGATGGGGTCGAGACATCGCCGGAGCGCCTGAAGCAGTTCGATGCCTACAGTCGAAGCGTGGTGGCCGCCAGCGACACCTGGGAAGCCATGCTGCTGATTGCCCCCGACGGACGGGTGCTGTCGGTCACGTCAGTGCCGGCCGGAACGCCGACTGCACCGATGGCGCCTCTGCTGCATTCCCACCTGAGAAAGGTGCTGGAAACGGGGCGCCCGCTGCTGTCCGATGTCTACGTTGCACGTATCGATGGCGCCTTCACGCTGGCCATCGCGGTGCCCGTCTTGCGCGAGGGGCGCATCGCGGGCGTGCTCAGCGGACGCCTGAAGCCCGATGTGCTGTCGCGCCTGCTGGCCAACAATCGCGGCCTGGATCTGACCACGACACTGCTGGACCGCAACTACGTGATCGCCGGCCGCAGTCGCGATGCGGTGCGCCGCTTTGGCGAGCCCATTGTGTCCGATCGGGTCCGGATCTTCTCCGATCAGCCTGAAGGGGCGACCGAGTTCCGGACCACGCTCGACGGATTCGACGTGCTGGGGGTCTGGAAGCGCCTGGCGTCAGGCTGGACGATCGTGGTCTTCGAGCGCACCGAGGTCTACCAGGCGCCGCTGCGCCGCTCGATCCTGATCGTCGGCCTGTCTGCCCTGGCGGTGCTGCTGGTCGGTCAGCTGCTGAGCGTGGCGGTGGGACGCCGCCTGGCTACCCTGTTTGGTCATGTGAAGTCCGATGCCATCGAGCTGGCCTCGGGGCGGGCGCTGCCGCCCCGTCACTCGGCGATCGTCGAATTCGCCGACCTGTACCAGACGCTCGAGGCGACCGCCCGGGAGCTGGACGCCAGCCGGCGCGCGGGCGAGCAGGCCTTCGAGGCCCTGCGTGATATCGACCGGCGCAAGGATGAGTTCCTCGCTGTGCTGGCCCATGAGCTGCGCAATCCGCTGGCCCCGATCCGCAATTCGGTGGCGCTGCTGGCGGGCCTGCAGCTGACGCATCCGGTGGCGCTCAAGGCGGTGGCCATGTCCGAGCGGCAGGTCAATCACTTGACGCGCCTGGTCGACGATCTGCTCGATGTCTCGCGCATCACCCAGGGCAAGATCGACTTGAAGCTCGAGCGCGTCGAGCTGACCCATCTGGTGCGCGAGGTGACCGAATCGCTGGAGGAGCCCTTGCGTGAGCGCGGCCTGCGCCGTGTGCTCGAGTGCGAGGACGGGCCCGTCCATGTGCAGGCCGATCCGGTGCGCATGGCGCAAATCATGGAGAACCTGATCGCCAACGCGATCAAGTACACCGACCGTGGCGGCACCGTCACCGTGTCGGTGCTTCGCGAGGCGGGGCAGGCCGTACTCAAGGTGTGCGATACCGGCATCGGTATCGAGCAGGCCGAACTGCCCGGCATCTTCGATCTGTTCCGCCAGATCGACACCACGGTGGACCGTGCTCAGGGTGGCCTGGGGATCGGCCTGGCGCTGGTGAAGCGGCTGGTCGCCTTGCACGGTGGCTCAGTGTCGGCGCGCAGCCAGGGCCGCGGACAGGGATCGTGCTTCGAGGTTCGCCTGCCGATCAGTCCGGACCGAGGCCACGCAGCCTGAGCATCGCGCCGATCTGCGGATCGCGACCGCGAAAGGCCCGGAACGAGTCGAGGGCGGGTCGGCTAGAGCCCATGGCGAGGATCTCTTGGCGAAATCGGGCGCCGCTTGCTGCATCCAGCAATCGCGGTGCCGCCTCGAACACGGCGAAGGCGTCGGACGACATCACCTCGGCCCACTGGTAGCTGTAGTAACCCGCCTCGTAGCCCCAGGCAAAGACATGGGCAAACGATTGCGGCGTGCGTGCTCTTGCGGGCGGATTCAGCACGGCCACCTCGTTGCGCACCGCGCCGAGCAGCGCCTGCACCTCGGCGATCGAGGGGCGTGCCCCCGGGCGAGCAAGCTCGGCATGCAGCCGCATGTCGAACAGCCCGAATTCGACGAATTGCAGCACCGTGAGGCCGCTCTGGAAATGGCGGGCAGCGAGCAGCCGGTCGACCAGGTCTGCGGGCAGGGTCTCGCCAGTGCGCACATGGGCGGTCATGCTGCCGAGCACGCCTGGATCACGGCAGAAGTGCTCCATGAACTGACTGGCCAGCTCGACCGCATCGCGTTCGACCGTGCGGGTGCC
>JBILSK010000022.1:0-11183 GCA_044372165.1 Burkholderiaceae bacterium
CTTCGGCCACGGCAGGATGTCGTTGCAGTGCTTCATCGACACGAAGGGGGCTGACCTTCATTCCGCCGCGGTTGATCATTTCCTTGATCCGTCCGGTCAGCGTCAGGTGGCCCTGTTCATCGAGATGTCCCTGATCCCCTGTGCGGAACCAGCGCTCGCCCCGCTCGTCCAGGGTCCAGCCGCTGTGATCCGCCCCTTCATAGCCCGGAGTGACGCTGTCGCCACGAATGGCCACTTCTCCCGTACTGCCAGTGAGGCAATGCTCGCCTGTGGCCGTCAGCACAGCGACCTCGGGCCCTGCCGCCGGGCCGACAGTCCCGGGGCGATGCGCCACGCCGCTTTCCGGTAGTCGGGCGCTGCAGACCTGGGAGGAGGCTTCGGTCATCCCGTAGACCTCGATCACCGGAACCTTGAACAGGGCTTCGAGCCGGCTGCGCGCGCCCGATGCCAACGGCATCGTGACCGAGCGAACAAAGCGCAGGGTGTGCGCAGGTGGCTCGTTCGCACGTTCCGCGCAATCGAGCAGAGCCAGCAGCAGGGTGGGCGAGGCCGATAGCCAGGTCGGGCGTAACGTCTTCAGCTGGGCGAGCAGCGTGTCGGGGACCCGTTCCGTGCAGCAGATCACACTTCCACCGGCCAGCAGCGGGGCCAGCAGGGTGGCGACGATCCCGTGGATGTGAAACAGCGGCATCGCCGCAAGCGTCCGATCCGACGGGCCGAGTGCCAGGGTGCTGACGACCGCGCGCGCGCCGGCGAGAAGATTGGCATGCGTCAGCGGGACTACTTTGGGGCGAGACGTGGTGCCGGAAGATTGCATCAGAAGCGCAAGGTCCTCCAGTCCTGGATGCGGCTGCCGCCAGCTCGTGGGGGCTGGCGGCAGCGTGAAAGGCTCCAGAGTCAGGACGCGCAGCCCCAACGCATGAGCTGCCTGCAAGACGGCCGCTGATGGCTGATGATCGATCAGCACGGTGGTCACCCCGAGGCGACGCAGATCCGCCTCGACAGCTCCAGCGGGAGCTGTCTGCGCGAGCGGCACCACTGTCGCCACCGTAAGGCCTGCCAGCAGTGCCGCAGCCTGATGGGGGCCCGGCGCAAACGCCAGTGCCAGCCGCTCATTGCGTTCGATGCCCTCATCGCTCAGGAACAGGGCAGCAGCCCGCACCGCTGACGACAGTGCAGCGCGCGAGATGACCTCGCCCTGCGCGCTGATCAGCGCAGGCGATTCGGGTGCACCGGGTTGTGCCTCGAGCCACCACCACTGTGCCGGCTCGAGACGGTTGCCCGTTTCAGCAAGGGGAATGTCTGCGGCAGTCATGTGGAAGCTCGCGTCGTCACTGCACTCGTCGTTTCGGGCCTGAAGTGAGCGGCGATTACACCTCACATGAAAATGGTGCATCCGCTGGAACCGGACTGCCGCGTGCCAGCTTCAGATGGGCGGTCGTGGCCTTTGACCGCACGCCGAACCGTTGCCGCGGCGGAAGGCAAACCCCGGGACAGTGAGAAAAGTTGCGTTCACATCACTGACGAACTCACACCGGAAGGCCGATGGTTTCGCAGCGTTGCGCTGAGCTGGCATCCAGCAGTGCAGAGTTTCAGAGGTTGCTTTCTGCGAACGATGTCACACGGTCATTCCTTACAAACTTGCACGGAAAGTCTGATGGTCGCGCACGTGGACCCGCAGGCAAGCCGTTCTCCGCGGTGTGGCACGGTCTGTGCATGAATGTATTGATGAGCCGAGTAGCCGCACAGGACCTGATGCGCGACTTCTTTTACGAACTTGGGAGAGCGTGATGAAAAGGACTATGGCGATTGCGGGTGTGGTGCTGGGGCTGATGGCGGGAGGTGCAAATGCTGCTCTGATCAACCGCGGCGGCGGGATGATCCATGACACCACGCTGAACATCACTTGGTTGGCTGACTGGAACTACGCCCTCACGAGCGGATATGCGACACGTAACGCTGGCGGAACGGGTACGGATGAAATCAAAAGTACCGGAGAGATGGGCTGGAACGCTGCCAGGACGTGGGCGAATAACCTGGTCTACGGCGGCTACAGCGATTGGCGTTTACCTGACGCGCTCAGTCAGACCGGAAGCATCCCGTGCGCCTACTACAGTTGCAATGAAAGTGAGATGGGCCACATGTACTACGTGGACTGGGGTGCGCCCGAATATGGCCCCTATTCCTCGGGATCGAATACAGCCGCTCTCGCGTTGTTCAGCAACGTGCAGACCGCTGAATACTGGTCAGGTACGGAGTACCTGGGCAGTCCGTACTTCTTCAGCGCCCGGTTGGGAAACCAGGGGGATCAAGCTCCCTCCTACACGTACTATGCAGTAGCGGTCCGCGATGGCGATGTGTCCGCTTCAGTACCGGAACCCGCAACGTTGGCGTTGCTCTCATTCACCCTCGGGGCGATGGGATGGGTGCGACGTCGCAAGCCGCGAGCCCTGCCTGGATCTTGCGGCAGCAGTGCAGGTCGTGCGTGAGCCTCACTGATTTCAGGGATGCGCGTGCCGCGAAAAGCTTGGAAGATCTCCGAAAGAAGCACTCGCCCCAGGCGGTCTTCTCTCAGTGAACCCTCGAATCAAGCATGGCGGGAAGCATGGCTGCCTCACGAACCACAGTCCAACGAGCTTGGGTGGTGTGCCGATGTCGAGGGAAACCGTGCCGGCGCGGGTGTCAGGGTCGTCGCGTGGCAGTGCGCCAAAGGCTGCTTGGAAACGCATCCAGTGCAACCCCAGGCCAACTGATCAACATCACCAACGGACAGTTGATCGGTGTTGATGGCGGCACGATGCGAAGTCCCGCGAGCAATGTGATGGTGACCGCAGGGCGCGGTCAGTTGATTGCAGCCGGCGGCCTCAACTGAGTCCATGCTCCACCCACGAGGAGGCATTCTTGAAGGTATTCCCCAAACGATCGCCAAGATTCCTCGGCTCCTTGCTTTTTGCGACAGTCGCTTGCCTGAGTGCTGCGAGCAGCGCGCTGGCCGCCGACAGGTTCGACGTCGGCGATCGCGTGGAGGTCGATGACCTGGGCACGGGCGCCTGGCGCGCCGGGGTTGTTATCGCCGAGAACGAGCGCACCTACCTCGTCCGGATGGATCCGATGAATGTCGGTGGCAGCACGGTCAACTTCACTGTCCTCAAGACAGGCATCTACGAAACACGCATCCGAGCCAGCACGGCGAGCCTGCCGGACGCGCAGAAGACGAATAGCTCCGCGCCGACGGGAATCCTCGATTGCCCGATCAGGGATGGCATCAACAATCGGACGTTGAGCGAGGCGCTGCTGGCCAAGCTGATTCGCTGCATGAACGAATACAAGAACGGCGCAGGCCCAACCTCGATCGGAACTGACAGTCGCTTCGACATCACCGCGATGACGGTAGGAAAGCCACGCAGCTGGAATGTCTTGAACGATATCGGCGCAGGAACAGCCTCCACGCCGGTCTACCCGGTGAAGGTGTCGTACACGCAGCTGTGGTGGTCCAGGGAAAGCGTGCGCACCCAGAAGGGCATTGCGGTCTACGGTTGTTATTACTCAACTCTCTCGGAGTGGGTCTGCGCACTCAACAGCAGCGTGCACAAGGAACCCATGCTCGTACAGCCGAGGTAGTCAGGGCGTACGCCCTCACCCCACCGACCAGATCTTCGACCTCGGAACGGTGCACTGCCCGCGACCGTTCCGGGCGGAAACTCCTGCGGCATGGACTGCAGCGTCGGCCGGAACGTGGCCACCAGGCCGGCGCGCCCGCCGGTGCCGACCGCGTCATGCCCGCTTCATCCTGCGGCCCTGGTTCCACCATACCAGGCCGGCCAGCAGCAGGGCGGGCAGGTAGAACCAGTGCGGGTCGGGGCGGTCAGCCGGCATCTTGAGGGTCTGCACGGCCCAGCCTTGTTCGAAGCCGCTCTTCTGCGCGCGGCTGCCGAACTTGACCTGTGCGATCTGGGTTTCTCCGCCCAGCGCCACCAGCGTCAGGCCTGATTCGGTGAGGCGCTTGCGGCCGTCGGCCATACCCTCGGCAGGCCGGTCGCCCAGGCGCAGGGCCACGGTCTTGACGACCTCGTCGCCCTCGATCGTCGTGCCGGCGATCACCATCACCAGGCGGCCGCCGGCGGGTGCGTCGCGCGCGATGTCGGTCACCTGCGTCGCCGGCGCATCCTGGTAGGCCGGTGCGATGCGGTCCATGAAGAAGTCGGGACGGAAGAACAGGGCCACCGCCAGCGCCACCAGCGCGAACTCCCACCACACCATCTTCACGCGAAGCCAGTTCATCGTCAGCGCCGAGAACAGCAGCATCGCCAGCGTGCAGCCGAAGATGACGATGATCAGCGATATCGTCGAGTCGACCTCGAGCAGCAGCAGCTGCGGGTTGAAGATCCAGATGAAGGGCAGGATCACGGTGCGAAGTGCATACAGTGCGCCCTGCACGCCGGTCTGGATGGCGTCCTCGCCGGAAATCGCCGCGGCCGCGAAGGTGGCCAGCCCCACGGGGGGTGTGATGTCACCCATGATCCCGTAGTAGAAGACGAAGAGGTGAACCGCGATCAGCGGGATGATGAGCCCGCTCTGCGCGCCGAGCTCCACCACCACCGGCGCCATCAGCGTGGCCACCAGCACGTAGTTGGCCGTGGTAGGCACGCCGAGGCCGAGCACCAGGCACACGAAGGCGATGAAGAGCAGCATCACCATGACGTTGCCCTGCGAAACGAACTCGACGAACTCCGTCATGCGCAGGCCCAGGCCCGTGAGCGTGATGCCGCCGACGATGATGCCGGCCGTGGCCGTGGCCACGCCGATGCCGATCATGTTGCGCGAGCCGTCGGTCAGGCCGCCGACCACCTCGCGCGCACCGATCATCCAGCCGCCGCCCGACGGCAGGCCGCGCAGCAGCGCGATCAGCGGCCGCTGCGTCAGCATCAGCACGATCAGCACCGCGATGGCCCAGAACGCCGACAGCGAAGGCGACAGCTCCTCGACCATCAGGCACCAGATCAGCGTGCCGATGGGCATCAGAAAGTGCAGGCCGGCGCGCACCGTGGGCCAGGTGTCCAGCGCCTTGGGGTTCTCGATGTCGATGTCGTCCGGCAGGTCGGGGCTGCGCGCCGCCTGCTGGATGCTGATGCCATACAGCGCCAGCACCACGGCGCCGATGGCCCAGGGCGCCGCTGCGCCCAGCATCGACTTGAACGCGGCGAACAGGTAGTACAGGCCGCAGACCACCGCCACGCTGCCCGACAGGCCGAGGCCGAAGCGCGTGGTGACCTCGCCCCAGGTCTTCGGCGCACGCGCGATGATGGGGTTCATGCCCATCTTCAGCGCCTCGAGGTGAACGATGTACAGCAGGCCGATGTAGCTCAGTGTGGCCGGCAAGATGGCGTTGCGCACGATCTCGGCGTAGGGGATGCCCACGTACTCCACCATCAGGAAGGCGGCAGCACCCATCACCGGCGGCATGATCTGGCCGTTGACCGAACTCATGGTCTCGATGGCACCGGCCTTGACGCCGCCATAGCCGGCCTTTTTCATCAGCGGGATGGTGAAGATGCCGCCCGAGACCACGTTGCTGACCGAACTGCCCGAGATCATGCCGTTCAGCGCCGACGAGACCACCGCCACCTTGGCCGGCCCGCCGCGCAGGTGGCCCAGGGCCGCGAAGCTCACCTGCATCATGTAGTTGCCGCCGCCCGCGCGGTCGAGCAGGGTGCCGAAGAGCACGTAGACGAAGATCGCGCCGGTGGAGACGCCCAGCGCGATGCCGTAGACGCCTTCGGTGGTAAGCCACAGGTGCGACAGCAGCCGGTTCAGGCTGGCGCCCTTGTGCGAGATCACGTCGGGCATGTAGGGCCCGAGCATCGCGTAGGCGATGAACAGGCCCGCCAGGACCGACATCGGCCAGCCCACGGCGCGGCGCGTGGCCTCCAGCAGCAGCAGCACGCCGGCGCTGGCCACCGCAATGTCCATCGCGCTCGGCTGGCCGGGCCGGGTGGCCAGCTGGTTGTAGAACAGCAGCAGGTAGGCGCCGGCGAAGGCCCCGACCACGGCCAGCACCCAGTCGGCTGCCGGCACGTGGTGCCGCGGCGACGACCTGAACGCAGGCCAGCTCGTGAAGGCCAGGAAGAGCGCGAAGCCCAGGTGCAGCGCACGGGCCTCGGTGTCGTTGAGGATGCCGACGCCGAACGTGAAGGGCAGCGGCGACGCGTACCAGAGCTGGAACAGCGCCCAGGTGATGGAGGCCGCGAAGACGATGGCCGCGGTGACACCCGTCGGCTTGCGGCCGCCGGTGTCGCTGTCGGCGACCAGCGTCTGCAGCGATTCAGGGGCCTTTTCCAGGTCGGTCGCCATGGGCGCTCCTCGGGTCCAAACGAAAAAGGGGTGAAGTGGTGCTTCGCCCCTGGTGCAGCGGCCGGGCCTGGTTTACTTGATCCAGCCCTTTTCCTTGTAGTACCTGGCGGCGCCTTCGTGCAGGGGCGCCGAGTTGCCGTTCTTGACCATGGCTTCAGGCGTCAGGTTGGCCAGCGCCGGGTGCAACTTCTTGAACTCCTCGAAGTTGTCGAACACGGCCTTGACCACCTGGTACACGGTGTCGTTGGAGGCCTTGCTCGAGGTGACTACCGTGGCCAGCACGCCGTAGGTCTGCGCGCCGTTCGGGTTGTTCGGGTACAGGCCGCCCGGGATCGTGGCCTTGGCGTAGTAGGGCTTCTCGGCGATCAGCTTGTCGACGGCCGGGCCCGTGACCGAAATCAGCTGCGCGCCGCAGGAGGTGGTCGGGTCCTGGATGTTGGCGCTGGGGTGGCCGACGCCGTAGAAGAAGCCGTCGATCTTGCCGTCGCACAGGGCCGGGCCGTGCTCGTCGGCCTTCAGCTCGGAGGCGAGCGAGAAGTCGTTCAGCTTCCAGCCCATCGCGCCGATCAGCTCCTCCAGCGAGGCGCGCGTGCCCGAGCCGGGGTTGCCGACGTTGAAGCGCTTGCCCTTGAGGTCGGCGAAGCTCTTGATGCCGGCTTCCTTGCGGGCCAGCACCGTGAAGGGCTCCGGGTGCACCGAAAACACGGCGCGCAGGTCGCCATAGGCACCGTCCTTGAACTGACCCACGCCCTTCAGCGCGTTGTACTGCACGTCGGACTGCGTGAAGCCCAGGTCCAGCTCGCCGGCCTTGATGGTGTTGACGTTGAACACCGAGCCGCCGGTGGATTCGACCGAGCAGCGGATGCCGTGCTTGGCGCGGTCCTTGTTGACCAGGCGGCAGATGGCGCCGCCCGCGGCGTAGTACACGCCCGTCACGCCGCCGGTGCCGATGGTCATGAACTTCTGCTGCGCGGCAGCGGGCAGCGCGGGCAGGCCCAGCGCGAGGGTGGCGGCCAGCGCCAGGGTGGACTTCAGCTTCATGGTGGGGTCACTCCTTCAAAGAGTTGAGCACGATACGTGCCGGGGTGGGGGTTGCGCTATGGGGTATACCCGGGTTCACAGGGCTGCGGTCACGGCGGCCGAGAGGCGCTGCACGATCTGGTCAAGGTCGTTCTCGGTGGTGATGAAGGGGGGCGCCAGCAGCACATGGTCGCCGCGGACGCCGTCGATGGTGCCGCCCATCGGGTACACCATCAGCCCCCGCGCCATGGCTTCAGCCTTGATTCGTGCATGCAGTTTTCGTGTCGGGTCGAAGGTCTCCTTCGACGCGCGGTTGGCCACCAGTTCGATGGCCTGGAACAGGCCGCGGCCCCGGATGTCGCCCACGTTCGGGTGCGCGCCAAAGGCCGCCATCAGCCGCTCGCGCAGGCCGTGGCCCAGGCGCTGGACCTGCGCCAGCAGCCCGTCGCGGCGGATGACCTGCTGCACTGCCAGCGCCGCCGCGCAGGCGACCGGGTGCCCGAGGTAGGTGTGGCCATGCTGGAACATCCCCGAGCCCTGCGCGAAGGCCTCGACGATCCGGCGCTGCGCCAGCACGGCACCGATGGGCTGGTAGCCGCCGCCCAGGCCCTTGGCGATGATGAGCAGGTCGGGCACGACGCCCTCGGCCTCGCAGGCGTGCAGCGTGCCGGTGCGGCCCATGCCGCACATCACCTCGTCGAGGATCAGCAGGATGCCGTGCCGCGTGCACAACTCGCGCACGCCCTTCAGGTAGCCGGGCACGGGGGTCGGCGCGCCCTGCGTGGCGCCGCCGACCGTCTCGGCGACGAAGGCGATGACGTTTTCCCCGCCCAGCCGGTCGATCGCGCAGGCCAGTTCGGCCACCAGCCGCAGGCCATAGGCTTCGAGCGTTTCTCCGGCCTCGCGGTCGCGGTATTCGTAGCAGGGCGAGACGTGCGTCACAGGAATCAGCAGCGGCGCGAACTGGCGCCGACGCGACGCGTTGCCGCTGACGGCCAGAGCGCCCAGGGTGTTGCCGTGGTAGCTCTGGCGGCGGGCGATGAAGTGCTGCCGCTGTGGCTGGCCGATCTCGACGAAATACTGGCGCGCCATCTTCAGCGACGCCTCGACCGCCTCGGAGCCGCCGGAGACGAAGTAGACATGGCTGGTGTCCGCAGGGCCGCTGCGGACCAATTCCTCGGCCAGTTGCTCGGCCACCTCGGTGGTGAAGAAGCTGGTGTGGGCGTAGGCCAGCCGGTCGATCTGCGCGTGCATGGCGGCCAGCACCTCGGGGTGGCCGTGCCCCAGGCAGGAGACGGCCGCGCCACCGCTGGCGTCGATGTACTCGCGGCCCTGGCTGTCGTGGATGCGCAGGCCCCTTGCGCTCACGGCGACGGGCAGGACGTGGCGGATCTGGCGGTGGAAGATGGAAGTCATGCGGTGTCCTTGGGGTGTTCCCAGTAGGCGCGGGCTGCGGCCAACTGGCGCTGTCGGCTGGCCCAGTGAGATCGTACCGATGTGCCACCCTGCTGCGCCACGGTGGCGAGCAGTGTCTCGATCAGGGCAAGTGCTCCGCAGGTGGAATGCAGCAGGCCGTCGGTGCCGCCGCCGTACAGCAGCACGTGCGCGGCGTCGCGGCCGATGGGCGACAACGGGCTGTCGGTCAGCGCCACCACGGTCGCGCCCTGGCCGCGCGCCTGCGCCACGGCATCGACCACGGTCCGCGTGTAGGGCGACTGGCTCATCGCCACCAGCACGGTGCCTGGCCCCAGCTGCGCCAGCTGGTCGGCCAGCGTACCGCCGAGGTCGGTGAGCAGACTGCCGTTGGGGGCGAGCAGGCCGTAGCCGTAGTTCAACTGGAAGGCCGCGCCGTGCGAGATGCGCATGCCCAGGAAGGCCACGCGCGGCGCGGCGAGCAGCGCTGCCGCCGCGGCCTGCAGCCGCTCGGTCGGGTTGTGCGCCAGAACCGCCGCCACGTGGTCGCGCTGGGTGCCGTTCAGCGCCGCCAGCGCGGCACCGAGGCCCGTGCTGCCGCGGGGCTTGCGTCCCATGGCAGCGTGGGTGGGCGACAGCTGACGCGCGCAGGGCAGGCGCAGGCTGTCGAAGTCAGCAAAGCCCAGCCGCCGAGCCAGGCGGGTCATCGTGGCCGGCGCCACGCCCGCGAGCCGCGCAGACTGGCGCATCGAGTGCAGCGCCACCGCCGGCCCGTTCTGCCGCACCCAGCGTGCGGCGCGCTGCAACTCCGGTCTGAGGGCATCGAAGGCGCGGTCTATGGTCTGTTCGAGCGGTGCCGGTTCGGGTGCGGACATGGTCCGAATGTAGCAAAACGCAGGTCATGAGCTAAATGTTTCAATCCTGCAGAGGCTGCACGCAAGGTCATGACCGACTGGGGCTACAAGGCGCAGCGCGTGCCACGGCAATCGCCATGCACAGCCATTCGAAGCTTCGGCGAGGGTACTGGCGCTGTCAGACGGCCCCAGCAACTGCTCGATCCTGCGCAGCTTGTTGATATCCTCGGTGTCGACTTGGCCGATGTCCGCACGCTCGTGGTCAAGAGCCGCGGTCATTTCGACGATACCGCGCACTGGAGTCTCTGACGATGGATCTGTCCCGCTTTCCCCGCCGCCGTTACACCCAGGGCGCCACGCCGCTTGAGCCGATGCCCAACTTCAGTCGTGCGCTGGGCGGGCCTGAGATCTGGATCAAGCGCGATGACATGCTGGGCCTGACGCCCGGCGGCAACAAGACCCGCAAGCTCGAGTTTCTGGTGGCCGATGCCCTGGAGAAGGGTGCCGACACGCTCGTCACCTGTGGCGCACCGCAGTCCAACCATTGCCGCATCACCTTGTCGGCAGCGGTCAAGGAGGGCTTGAAGTGTCGCTTCGTCATTGAAGAGCGCGTCGCGGGGTCCTTCAGCGAGCAGGCCAGCGGCAATCACTTCATGTATCGCCTGATGGGGGTGGAGTCGATGGAGGTGGTGCCAGCCGGCACCGACATGGGTGCCGCCATGCAACGCGTGGCCGATGCGCTCAAGGCTGAGGGTCGACGCGGCTACATCATCCCCGGTGGCGGCTCCAATGCGCTGGGCGGATTGGGTTACGTGGCCTGTGCGCAGGAGCTGCAGCAGCAGTGGTTCGAGCAGGGTCTGCGCTTTGACCGCGTGGTGGTGGGCTCCGGCAGCTCGGGCACGCACGGTGGGCTGGTGGCGGGCTTTTTGGGCAATCACATCGATGTGCCGCTTCTGGGCATTGGCGTGAGCCGCGACCCGGCCGACCAGGACCCGCTGGTGCACCGTGAAGCACAGGCGGTGTGCGATCTGCTGGGCTTGAAGCTGACCGTGCCGCGTGAAGCGGTGGTCACCCGCGGCGGCTACTGGCAGCCGCGATATTCGGTGCCTAATGCGCGCATGGTGGAAGCTGTGCAGTTGCTGGCCCGCACCGAGGCCATCATGCTCGACCCGGTCTATACCGGCAAAGTCATGGCCGGAATGATTGACCTGATCAGGCGAGGCGAGATTGGCGCCAAGGAACGGGTCTTGTTCCTGCATACCGGCGGGGCCACGTCACTGAATGCGTACGAAGACATTCTGCTGGGGCGGGTGGCGGTGACGGCGCCTTGAGGCCGCGGGCCAAGCAGCGTCCGTGTTCGGCAAAAATGGCACGCAGGCCAGGCGCGGCAACGCCATCAATGACACCGTGCCTGCGTCATCTCCCCAAACGAAAACGCCCAACCGCAAAGGGCTGGGCGTGGAATGAGGGTGGTGGCCAAGGGCGGAATCGAACCACCGACACGCGGATTTTCAATCCGCTGCTCTACCAACTGAGCTACTTGGC
>JBILSK010000371.1:0-3411 GCA_044372165.1 Burkholderiaceae bacterium
CTGCCACGCGGTCCAGACCTGCCCGCCATCCATGCCCAACTTGCCCGGAAAGCCGCACAGGCGGGCGAGCTGGTCCAGCGGCGCGTTGGCCCGACCGTTGTAGAGGGCCAGCAGATCCATCAGGTCGGTGTGACGCGAGTGATAGCGGCTGATGTAGTTGTTGTAGCGAAAATCCCGGTCATCTTCGCCCTGATCCCAGAAACGAGGCGCCTGCACGCCGTGGACCATCGCGCGGTAGTTGAGCACCTGCAAATCGAAGCCGCTGCCGTTCCAGGACACCAGGTTCGGGGAATACTTGGCCAGCGTCCGATAAAAGCCCTGCACCAGCTTGGGCTCGGGCTCGGAGGCACCATCGAGCGAACGCACTCGCAGGCCGTCGTCATCGCGCATCAGCATCGAGATGACCGCGATGCGATGCAGATGCAGGGGCAGGAAGTCACTGCTGCCCCCGGTCTGCTCGCGGCGCCGGGCAAGCGCCGCCTGCACGACCGTATCGTCATCGCCTTCCAGCCCCCAGGCCGCACGCAGGCCGGCGGCATCGGGGATGGTCTCGATATCGAAGACCAGAACCGGTGTCACAAAGCCCCCCTGATCAGCGCTTGGGCAGCACAGTCAGCGGGTCGACCGGCTTGCCCTGCTGGCGAATCTCGAAATGCAGGCGCGGGCTGGAGCCACCGGTGTCGCCCAGTTCGGCGACCTTCTGCCCCTTCTTGACGACCTGGCCTTCCTTGACCGCCAGGCTGCGGTTGTGGGCATAGACCGACAACATGTCGTTGGCATGCTTGACGATCACCAGGTTGCCATAGCCGCGGGGGCCATTGCCGCTGAAGATCACCTTGCCATCGGCAGCCGCCAGCACCGAGTCGCCGCTGCTGCCACCCAGGGCGATGCCCTTGCTGGTTTCAGCAAAGCCTTGCACCACCCGTCCGTTCACCGGCCATGACCACTCCAGCGGGCCGCTCGATGCAGCCTCGGTCGATCTGGTCGGCTCGGCCGCACGCGGCGCCGTTGCCACGGCCGCAGGCGCCGCGGCGGCAGATGCCGGGCGTGCCGTATTGCTGGCCGTATTGCTGGCCGAATCTGCCGCACGCATGTCAGAGGCTGCCGCATCCGAGTAAGGCACCTTGGTGCCGCGCGGCTCGGCGCGAACCGTGGACAGCGGCGGTGTCGCAGACGCCCCCGAGGGGGCTGCACCCTGGGGCGTCGTCGAGCCCGTGGGCGGCAAGGGTCGCGAGTCAAGGGCTCGCGACTCGATCGTGCTCGGACGCAGGGGTGCGGCCTGCACCGCCGAGGGCGGCGGGACGACGGGTGCGGCAAGCGGGGCGGGCGAGGTCACCGGTGCAACCGGGGGCAGCCCGGGGGTCGTGCGGGCAACGGTGCCCGCCGATCCCGGCACAGTCCGGGCAACGATGGGCGCCGGCGGCGCACTCGAGCAGGCGGCCAGTGCCGCAGCCACTGCAATCAGCAGCGAACGCGGAACGGCCGACAGGAAACGGTGGCGAGTGTTCGGCATGGAGTCACACGAAAAAGGCGCCCGCAGGCGCGATGGTCACGACAGATCCGGGCAACCCGGGCACAGCCCCGGCACGTACTGCCGGATCCGGAACAGCCGCGTCATCGGGTGCCGCGGCGCAGAGGAACGAATCGTACCGCGTCAAGGACGGTCAGCCCCCAGTGGTCACGGCCGGTGCGATCGACCTGATGCAGGGACTGCCCGCCCCCGGCGGCATCGGTCACCGGCGCCACCAGACGGCCGCCGACCTTCATCTGCAGCAGCAGCGGATCGGGAATGGCACCGCCTGCCGCAGCAACGATGATGGAATCGTAGGGCGACTCGGCCTCGACGCCCTGCCAGCCGTCGCCAAACGCCAGGCGCACGTTGGGCAGGCGCAGCGGACGCAGGTGCGTGCGAGCCGCCTCATGCAGCCAGCGCACGCGTTCAACCGAGATCACCTCGCCGAACACGCAGGAGAGCACCGCCGCCTGATAGCCGCACCCGGTACCCACTTCCAGCACCTTCGCTGCGCGCAGTTCGGCCTCCGGGCGGCCACGGGCCAGCAGCTCGATCATCCGGGCCACGATGTTCGGGCGGGAAATCGTCTGCCCCTGGCCGATCGGCAGCGCAACGTCCTCGTAGGCGCGACTGGCCAGGCCGGGATCGATGAAGGCATGGCGCGGCACCGTCTGCATGGCCGTCAACACGGTCTCGTGGCGGATGCCCTGGGCGCGCAGGGCATCGACCATGCGACTGCGGGCACGCTCCGAGGTGAGTCCGGTCCCGGCGACCGTTCGGCTCAGGGGGCCAGCCATTGGCGCGTGGCGTCGGCGAGGTCGGTTGCGGTGAGGTCGACGCGCAGCGGGGTGATCGAGACCTGGCCCCGGGCGACCGCGTCGAAGTCGGTCCCCGGACCGGCGTCTCGGGCACTGCCTGCGGGCCCGATCCAGTACACCGTCTCGCCGCGCGGCGTGCTTGCCTTGACCACTTCCTCGGCCTGATGACGCTTGCCCAAGCGTGTGGTGGTCCAGGCACCGATCTGCTCGTAGGGCAGATTCGGGATGTTCACGTTGAGCAGGACCGGGCCATCCTTGGGAAACGGGCGGTCAATGAAGCGCAGGACCACGTCGCGTGCGACGCGCGCCGCGCTGTCCAGGTGCGCATGACCCTTGTTGGCCAGCGAAAACGCGATGGCCGGCACGCCGAGCAGAAAGCCTTCGGTCGCTGCCGCCACCGTGCCCGAATAGATGGTGTCGTCGCCCATGTTGGCGCCATCATTGATGCCGGAGACCACCAGGTCGGGGCGGCTGTCCAGCAGCCCGGTGATGGCCACATGGACGCAATCGGTGGGCGTGCCATTCACGTAGCGATAGCCACTAGCAGCCGTTCGCACGCTCAGGGGTCTGTCCAGCGTCAGCGAATTGGACGCCCCGGATCGGTCGCGTTCCGGGGCTACCACCGTGATGTCGGCCAGGTCACGCAGGGCCTCGGCCAGGGCAGCGATGCCTGGGGCAAAGTAGCCGTCGTCGTTGCTGATCAGGATCTTCATCGACGGATTCTAACAACCCTCGCGGTCAGACCTGTTCGGCCAGGCTCAGGCGTCCTCTGGCCAGTCCCGGATATAGGCCTTGAGCAGGCGGTTCTCGAAGCCTTGCTCCTCGAGCACGGCCTTGGCCACATCGTGAAACGAAATCACGCCCATCAGCACGTCGCCTTCGAGTACCGGCACGTAGCGCTGATGGCGCTCGAGCATCAGTCGACGCAGTTCGTTCACTTCCATGTCCGCCGTGGCGGTGGCAGAACCCATGTCGGCAACCTCGGCCACGAGAATCTCGTCGACCGGCGGGGTGGGCCCATGGCGATGCTCCTGCTGGCGCTTGGCGAGCACCCGCAGCACTTCGCGAAAGGTCAGCATC
>JBILSK010000372.1:0-3409 GCA_044372165.1 Burkholderiaceae bacterium
GGCCGCACTGCGAACCGATTTCGCGTACTCGAGGAAGTAGGCCTCGCGCTGGCGCGTGGAGTCGGCCACCGGCCGCTCGGCATCGGTCCCCTGGCCCTTGGCGCCCATCATGCTGGGCACTTCATAGCTGCCGCCGGAGAGCTCCAGCAGGTCCACGCCCTCTTCGCCCAGCCAGCGCACGACCTGCAGACACTCTTCGTTGCTGAAGCCGCCCTGCTGGAAATCCGATGAGTTGAGCTTCACGCCGATCGGAAAGTCCGCGCCGACTTCGGCCCGACAGGCCCGAATCACTTCGCGCAGCAGGCGCGCTCGGTTGGCGAGGCTGCCGCCCCAGGCATCGGTGCGCTGATTCGCCAGCGGCGACAGGAACTGGCTCAGCAGATAGCCATGCGCCGCGTGCACCTGGATGCCGTTGAAGCCGGTGGCCTGCGCGAGCGCGGCGACATGGGCCCAGCGCCGAATCACGTCCTCGATCTCGGCCTCGGTCAGGGCGCGAGGAGGCGTGTACATCGTGGTCGGCATGTTCTTGAGGGGCACGGCAGACGGTGCCACCGGCGCCGTGCAGACCAGAGTGGGCGTCTGGCGCCCCGGGTGATTGATCTGCATCCAGAGATGGTTGCCGCCTTCGGTGCCGGCGGCGGCATAGCGCTTGAGCGCCTCGATGCCGCCATTGCGATCGATCACGACATTGCCCGGGCGTTCCAGGTAGCGCCGGTCGATCTGCACGTTGCCGGTGATCACCAGTCCGGCGCCGCCCTGCGACCAGGCGCGGTAGAGCCGCTCATGTCGAACGGTGGCACGGTTCATGGCGTCGGCCAGCCCCTCGGTGAGGGCGGCCTTGCACAGGCGATTGGGCAGCACTGCGCCACAGGGCAGGGTCAAGGAGGACTGGATATCGGGCATGGTCGGGCGTCTCAGGCGCGCAAGGCGTAGAAGGCCAGCGCCGGGCTGCGGATGGGCAGGGCCTCGAAGTGTGTGAAGCCGGCTTCTTGTGCCAGCGCGCGGGCGCGTGCCGGCCCCCAGCAGGCACCCAGCCCGGGTCCGCCCTGGGCAATGGCCTGCGGCACGCAGTGCAGGCAGCTGATCGCGTAGAGCATTCGGGCAAAGGGATTGGCGAGATTGTCTGCGAGCCGGTCTTCGACCTTCGGTTCGACCATGAGGTAGGTCCCGCCCTCGGTCAATGCGGCGCGGATCTTCTCGAGCACGCCCAGGGGGTCGGGCAGGTCGTGGATCACGTCGAAGGTGGTGATCAGGTCATAGCCGGGTTCGGCGGAGAGGGTGTCCGCCGAGGCCTGGATGAAGCGCACGCGTTCACCGACCCCTGCTTCGTCGGCATAGCCGCGCGCAATGGTGATCGAGCGGGCATCGAGGTCCAGGCCTTCGATGCGCGCAGCCGGAAAGCCCTTGGCCAGGGTGATGGCGGCCACGCCGGTACCGCAGCCCACATCCAGGGCCCGACCGCCCGCCTGCATCCGTTGCACAACCTCGGGCAGGGTGGGCAGCCAGGTGCGGACCAGCCGGTGCTCGTAGACCGACCGGTTCATCTGCTCGAGCGCCACGGGCAGCGAGTCGCCGAAGTCCTTGAAGGACACCCCGCCGCCTCGCTCGAAGGCGGCGGCCAGCCGAGGCGTGGCCGCAAAGAGTCCCGGCAATCCGCCGAACAGGCCGCCGAGATAGGTCTCGGCCGACGGGTCGGTCAGAAAGACCGCGTGCTCGTCGGGCAGGGTGAAGGTGTCTGCGTCCGCATCGAATTCGACATAGGCCGCACAGGCCATGGCGGCGAGCCACTCCTGGGCGTAGCGAGCCGGGATGCCGGTGCGCTCCGACAGGTCCTGAGCGGACATCGGGCCGGCCCCGGCCATGGCCTTGAACAAGCCCACCTTGTCGCCGACCTGCACCAGGGCGGCTGCCATCGCGGTGCCCACGTCACCGACCACCTTCTGCATGAATTGCTGGGAACGGGCCTTGTCCATGGCGGTATTCCGGTGCTATTTGCCGGCCTTGGCCAGCTGGCGAACCTTCTGCTGCGCCGGACGGTCCTGGCACCGCTTGAGCCAGTCGGCGACCTTGGGGTGGGACGCCATCAGTTCCTTGGCGGGCGCAGCCCACGCCAGCACCGAGGCGACGTTGATGTCGACCACCGTGAAGCGTTCGCCGGCGATGTAAGGGCGATTTGCCAGGTGTGCTTCCAGCACGCCGAAGGGCTTGGACAGCGCGCTCTCGGCACGATCGGCCAGTGCCGCATCGCGCTTGTCTGCAGGCATTGCCACCCGGTGCATCAGCACGGTGAGCGCGTCCTTCTCGCACTCGGTCACCGCCCAGAAGGTCCAGCGCAGCACCTCGGCTTCCTCGGCGAGCGTGGCTGGGGCCAGCGGGCCGCCCAGCTTGCGCGCCAGGTACAGGTTGATGGCCATCGACTCCCAGACCACCGTGTCGCCATCGACCAGCACCGGAATGTGCCCGTTGGGATTGAGCTTCAGGAACTCCGGGGTCCGCGTGCCGCCGCCCAGATAGCTGTGCGAGATGTGTTCGTAGGATGCGCCGGCTTCCTCGAGCAGCCAGAGGGCGCGAGCGGCGCGTGAGGCAGCGATGCCGTAGAGCGTGATGGTCATGGAGTCTCCCGGTGCCGGGCACAGCCGGCGGTGTCAGGGTTGAATGGTCTGCGCGGGTGCGCATGCGCGGTTATTGTGACCGATCGGCACCTTGGCCGATCTGCGATAATCCGGTTCCGTGATCCGGACTGTCGCCCTTTGCTGCGCGGCACCGCATCCGGTCGGTCTGTTGGTTGCCGTGTGCGACCTGTCTCGTCGGCGTTCCATGCCGCGCCTGCCTGGCGCCGTGGCGCCGCGCTTTCACCTCTCACGTTCATGTCCACGCTGTTCTCGCTGCGCCGAGGCCCACGCCCGGCTGTCGGCGCATCGGTCGACCCTGGCCGTCGCCAGGCGCTGTCGCGCCTGCTGGCACAGTCGGCAGGCGCCGGTGTCCTGGCGACGGCCGCAATGCGCCGCGCACAGGCGGCCCCCGAGGCTTCGCCTGCAGCCGTTCCCGTGCCCTGGCCGCCATCACGACCCGTGCCGCCGCTCGCGCTGCCGGCGCTGGAGGGGGCGCCCTGGAGTCTGGCCCAGCAGCGTGGCCAGGTCGTGCTGCTCAACTTCTGGGCCAGCTGGTGCGCGCCGTGTCGTGCCGAGCTGCCATCGCTGGAGCTGCTTGCCCATCGGTTGGCACCCGAGGGGCTGCGGGTGGCTGCCGTCAATTTCCGCGAGGGCGCAGCGGCCATCCAGCGATTCCTGCAATCGGAGCTGCTCAGTGTGCCGGTGCTCCTCGATGCCGATGGCAGCGTCAGTCGTGCCTGGGGCGCGCGGATCCTGCCGACCTCGGTGCTGATCGATCGCACCGGGCGGCCGCTGTG
>JBILSK010000023.1:0-11164 GCA_044372165.1 Burkholderiaceae bacterium
GCAGGTCTGGACCGGCTATGCCGTGCCCTCGAAGACGCCCGAAGCGGTGGCCAGGAAGCTCGAGGAACTGCTGATCGGCATTCTCAAGTCGCCGGAATACACGGCCTACAACGAGAAGCAGGGCGGCGCCGAGACCGTGGCCGAACCGGGCGAGCAGCTGCGCGCCCTGATCCAGAAGGAAACCAATCGCTACCGCGAGATGGCCAAGACCATGAAGCTGGGGGATTAGCCGGCCAGGCGGCCATGCGCCTGCATGCGCATGGCCCGGGTGATCCGATCAGTACCCGGTCGCTTCCCGCTTGGGTCCGATGGATCCCTTGGCGGCAGCCAGGTCGGCGGTGGCGGCTTGCATCATGAAGCCGATGTCGGAGCCCAGCGTGACGAAGTTGAAGCCCATGGCCAGGCGCTTCTTGGTCCATTCCAGTCCGCTGGTGTGAATGCCGGCCGGCACCTTGTGCTTGCGGCAGGCCGCCAGGATCTTTTCGACGGTGGCCAGGTGGATCGGCTCGTCCGTGTCACCCTTGGGCGGCAGGCCCAGCGACAGCGCAAGATCGGAGGGGCCGATGTAGATGCCGCCCAGGCCGGGGGTCGCCGCGATCTCGTCGATCTTCTCGATGCCTTCCTTGGTCTCGACCATCACGATGCAGGCGATCTGGTCGTTGGCCTCGGCGGCATAGCCGACGCCGCCATACAGCGCGGCCCGGATCGGACCGAAGGAGCGCCCGCCCTGAGGGGGATATTTCGTGGCGGCGACCGCAGCCTCGGCTTCGGCCCGGTTGTTCACCATGGGCACGATCACGCCCATCGCGCCGGCGTCCAGGGCCTTCATGATTTCCTGCGGGCTGTTCCAGGACACTCGGACCAGCGGTGTAGTGGTGCTCGAGGAGATGGCCGGCAGCATGGTGCGCAGGTCGCTGTAGTCGAGCAGACCGTGCTGCAGGTCGACCAGGACCCAGTCGAAGCCGGCGTGCGCCATCGATTCGGCGCTGTGCGCGTTGGACAGCGACAGCCAGCCGCCAACGGTTTGTTCGCCGGCACGCCACCTGGCCAGTGCGGTGTTCTGTCTCATGCTTGTCTCCTCGGGTGATGGCGGCCGGGGTCGGCCGGACCGTCAATCTTGCCCCACTCCGGGCTTCTCTCCAATCCGAATTCCGGCCCGAGGCGGCCCGATTGGCCTCGGCAGGGTGTAAGGTTCAGGGTTCCTGTAGAACAAGACCCCGAGGGGATACACCATGCGTGAAGCAGTCGTCGTTTCGTACGCGCGCACCGGCCTGGCCAAGGCTGCGCGCGGCGGCTTCAACAACACCTCCAACATGACGATGCTCGGTCATGCCATCAAGCATGCCGTGCAGCGCTCCGGCGTCGAGCCGGGCGAAGTCGAGGACGTCATCGCCGGTTGCGTCGCCGCCTCGGGCAACGTGGCCCGTGCTGCCGCACTGCTGGCCGGCCTGCCGGTCACCACCTCGGGCATGACGCTGCATCGCGCCTGCTCGTCGGGTCTGAACGCGATCGCCGTGGCTGCCCGCAACATCGTCGAAGACGGCATGGATGTCATGGTCGGTTGCGGTGTCGACTCCATCACCTACCAGGGCGGTGGTGGCGGTGGCAAGGACGACACCCTGACCCAGATCTCGCCTGACTTCTGGATGCCGATGATCGACACCGCCGATGTCGTGGCTGCCCGCTACAACCTCAGCCGCGAATATCAGGACGAGTACTCCCTGCGTTCGCAAAAGCTCATGGCTGCCGCCCAGGCTGCCGGCAAGTTCAAGGACGAGATCATCCCGGTCAAGACCAGGATGAAGGTCGTCGACAAGGCCACCAAGGCCGAGTCCTTCGTCGACTATGTGGTCGACCGTGACGAGTGCAACCGTCCCGAGACCACGCTGGAAGGCCTGGCCAAGCTCGAGCCGGTCAAGGGTCCGGGCAAGTTCATCACCGCAGGCAATGCCTCGCAGCTGTCCGACGGCGCTGCAGCCCTGGTGCTGATGGAAGCCAAGGAAGCGGCCCGCCGTGGCCTGACCCCGCTGGGTGCCTTCCGGGGCTGGGCGGTGGCAGGCTGCGAGCCCGACGAAATGGGTATCGGCCCGGTCTTCGCGATCCCCAAGCTGCTCAAGCGGCACGGCCTGAAGATCGACGACATCGATCTGTGGGAGCTCAATGAGGCTTTCGCGAGCCAGTGCCTGTACTCGCGCGACAAGCTGGGCATCGACCCCGAGAAATACAACGTCAATGGCGGCTCGATCGCCATCGGTCACCCCTTCGGCATGACTGGCGCACGCCTGTCGGGCCACGCGCTGCTGGAAGGCAAGCGTCGCGGCGCCAAGCGCGTGGTGGTGTCGATGTGCATCGGCGGCGGCATGGGCGCAGCCGGGCTGTTCGAGGTCTACTGATCGAAGCGCGGGCGTGCGGCAGCCTGCTGCCGTGACGCCCGATCAGATCTGGATATGAAAGGCGGGCATCCGTTTGGCGGATGCCCGTTTTTCATGGGGCCATCGGCTCTGTGCGAACCGCGTCCTCGCGCGTCAGCCTGAGCGAGAGCTGCACCTGTTGGCTGCTCAGCCAGGCGGGCAGGCCTTCCCAGCGATGCTGGCGCAGCAGCGCCCGGGCGTACTGGTCCATGTTCCAGGCGGCCTGGCGCACGACGGCACGCTCGGCCAGGCCCGAGGCGATCACCTTGCGCATGATCCGCAGATTGGACATCAGGGTCTGCGGGCGCTGCGGATGGGCGCCGGTCCGGGCCATCGAATTGCGAACGACGCGATAGCGGGCATTGATCCGGGGTGATCCGACAAAGTCATGGCGCAGCGCCAGTCGCAGCCACATGTCCCAGTCTTCGTAGTTCAGCTGCTCGTCCCAGCCCCCGACATCGACCAACGCTTGTCGCCGCACCATCGTGCTCAGGCTGGGAATGAAATTGCCACCAATCAGGGCCGAGGCGATGGACCCCGAGGGGGGCGGCGTGCGGCCATGCTCCTCGAGGAAGGTCTCGCCCAGGGGCTGCCCGGCTTCATCGATCTTGGTCGCGTCGCCGTAGAGGACGGCCACGGATTCAGGCAGGGCAAGCACTGTCGCCAGTTGCTGCTCGAGCTTGTCGGGCAGCCAGGCATCATCGGTGGCCACTTTGGCAATCCAGGTGCCACGAGCCAGCCGCAGCACCTCATTGAGGGTGGGCAGCAGCCCCTGGTTGACCGAATGGTCGACGAAGATGGCGTCGATGCGATGGCGGGCGATCCAGTCGCGGATCAGGGCCTTGGAGCGGTCTTTCGAGCCGTCATCGGCGATGATCAACTGGAAGTCCTGCATCGTCTGGGTCCGAATGCTCTCCAGGCATTCCTCGACGAAGCGCTCATGCTGATAGCACAGGGCGACGACGGTGAGCAGCGGGGCTGTGTTCATGATCGCAAGCCGCCTCGATAGCCTGGGAGACCCTGCTTGATGACCTGCGCCGGGCAACCGCCGACCAGACTGCCCTTGGGGACCGACTTGCCCAGCACCGTCCCGGCGGAAATGACGCTGTTGGCGCCGATGCTCACTTCGGGATGGATCACCGCACCGGCACCGATGAGGGTGCCGCGCCCGACGGTGATCAGGCCGGCCAGCGTGACGCCCGGGCCGATGGCGCACCAGTCCTCGATCACGCAGTGATGACCGATGCTGGTCGCGCGGTTCACGATCACGCTTTCGCCGATGCGGACCAGCCCTCCGATGACGACACCGGCGTTGATCCAGGTGCCGGCCCCGAGCGTGGCCGAGCGCGCGACCACTGCGGTCGGGTCGACCAGGCGTGCGGGCAGCGAAAAGCCGAGCGCGCGGGCCTGGGTCATCGCGAATTGACGATGGCGCGGGGTGAACAAGGGGGCGATGAACGCGGTGTTCAGCAGGCGAGGATCGATTGCCTCGAGCCCCACGACGCGCGTCGCCTCGGTCACATGAAGCTCACCTGCGATGTTGTGCACGCCGACGATCTCCAGGCCCAGCCGCAGGCAGGACTCCTCTGCTTCGATGGCCAGAGGCGAGCCGATGCCGAACAGCACCATGGTGCCGGCGTCGGTGGATCGCGTTGTGCCTTCGGGCGCAGGATTGACAAGTCTGAACATGGACGAGGAGGGCGAGTCAGTGATGAATGTGTCGGCAGTTCCGAGCGATCTGTGTCGCCACTGAAACCGTCAAGGCCAGTCTAGGGCATGTTCAGGTCCCGGTCTCGTCCTTTGGACGGTCGGCTTCCCATGCCGTCTTCTCGGCTGTGACGGTGTCTTCAGTCTAGGCGTGTCATCCCCGCCTCCAAGTGCGGAGTGTCACGTCATGGATGGAAATGCAGACGGGGCCCGAAGGCCCCGTCGTCACGCGTCATCACGCACAGGCAGGCGGCTTGCCGCGATCAATACCCTCGGTCGCGCGCGAGGCGATCGGCATGGAAGGCCGAGTCGCCCAGATACTCCTGCAGCACGCGCGCGCGCTTCATGAAAAAGCCGATCTCGAACTCGTCGGTCATGCCCATGCCGCCGTGCATCTGCACCCCTTCCTGCACGGCGCGGGTCGCGCTCGCCCCGGCCTTGGCCTTGGCCACCGCCACGGCGCGCCAGGCACCGGCCGGATCAGCGTCGAAGGCTTGCGCCGCCGCCACCACGGCCGCCCGGGCGATCTCGATCTCGACGTACAGATCGGCGGCCCGATGCTGCAGGGCCTGGAATTCCCCGATCAGCTTGCCGAACTGCTTGCGACCTTTCAGGTAGTCGGTGGTGCGGGCAAAGACCTCGCTGGCCAGTCCCAGCAGTTCGGCGGCCGCCCCGAGACGGCCGGCATCCAGGGCGATCGCAAGTGCTGCGGCACCCCCATCCACTGCACCCATCACGGCGGCGTCATCGAGTGAGACGCCCGAAAACGTGATGCGCGCCGCGTAACGGGAATCGACCAGCGTGACCCGTTCGACGCTCACACCCGGCGCGGTGCGCGGCACGGCGAAGAGCGTGATGCCCTGGGCCGAAGTGCGGGCTGCGACGATCAGCAGGTCGGCGGCATGGCCGTCGGGCACGAAGGTCTTCTGACCATCGAGCCGCCAGCCTGAACCGGTTCGCACGGCTGCCAGGCTGATCGCGTCAGGGCGATGCTTGCGGTGCTCGTCGATGGCCAGCGTGGCGATCTTCTCGCCGCTGGCAAGCCTTGGCAGCCACTCGGCTTGCTGCGCGGCCGTGCCCGTCTGGCGCAGGGCGGTCACGGCGACGATGGCCGAGGACAGCAACGGCGAGGCGGTGAGCGTGCGGCCGACCTGCGCCAGGATGACCGCAGCTTCGACGAAACCCAGTCCGGTGCCGCTCTGGGCTTCGGGCACCAGCACGCCGGTGAAGCCCATCTCGGCCAGGCGCTGCCAGGTGTCGGCGGACCAGCCAAGCGGATCGGCGCTGTCGCGCAGTTTTCGCAACTGGGCCACCGGCGCGTTTTCGTTCAGGAAGGCGCGTGCGCTGTCGCGCAGCATCGACTGTTCTTCGGTGAGGATCAGTGCCATCGGTGAAGTCCTTGAATCCGTGGGTCGGGCCGGGCGCTCAGGCGCCGGGCAGCTCGAGGATGCGTTTGGCAATCACGCCCAGCTGCACTTCGCTGGTGCCGCCCTCGATCGAGTTGGCCTTGGTGCGCAACCAGGCCCGGATGGTGAAGCCCTGCCGCGAGCGCTCGCTGTCCCACTCCAGCATGTCGGAGCCGCCGGCCGCGACCAGCAGCTCGTAGCGGCGCTTGTTCAGCTCGGAGCCGTAGTACTTGAGCGCGGACGGAAAGGCAGGGTGGCCCTGTCCGGCCCGAGCCTGGTCGCCAAAGCGCTCGAGCGTCACCGCAAAGGCAGCCTCGTCGACCTCGAATTCGGCCACTTTGGCGCGCAGCAATGGATCGGCGATCCGGCCCTGCTCGTCGGTGCCCACCAGCTCGGCGATCACCTGACCAAGCGGACGCTGCAGATCGGCGCTACCGGTGCCGCCGATCATGGTGCGCTCATGACCCAGCAGATACTTGGCCACGTCCCAGCCGCGATTGAGCTGTCCGATCAGATTGCGCTTCTCGACGCGCACGTTGTCGAAGAAGGTTTCGCAGAAGGGCGACTTGCCGGAGATCAGGCGGATGGGCTTGGTGGTGACGCCAGTGGAGGCCATGTCGAACAGCACGAAGCTGATGCCCTCGTGCTTCTTGGCGCTGGGGTCGGTTCGCACCAGGCAGAAGATCCAGTCGGCCTTGTCGGCGTAGGAGGTCCAGATTTTCTGGCCGTTGACGCTGAAGTGATCGCCCTTGTCTTCGGCACGGGTCTGCAGCGAGGCCAGGTCCGAGCCGGCATTGGGCTCGGAGTAGCCCTGGCACCAGCGGATCTCGCCGCGGGCAATTTTCGGCAGGTGCTCACGCTTCTGTTCTTCGTTGCCGAATTTCATCAGCGCCGGTCCGAGCATCCAGATGCCGAAGTTGTTGTGCGGCGACCGGCACCCGAGTGCACGCATTTCCTCGGCCAGCACGCGCGCTTCCTCGTTGCTCAGGCCGCCCCCGCCGTATTCCTTCGGCCAGGTCGGCACGGTCCAGCCGCGCTCACCCATGCGCTCGAGCCAGTGCATCTGCGCAGCGCTGTAGCGGCCTTTTCGGCCCCCCCAGCAGATGTCGTCCTCACTGGCGACGGGCTGGCGCATTTCGGGAGGGCAGTTCTTTTCGAGCCAGGCACGAGTCTGTGCGCGAAAGGCGCTCAGGTCTGCCGACGAAGTCGTTTGCATGGTCACCTCGAAGGGTCGTGAAGCCGATGGCATCCGGGACGGTGCACATCGAACCGGGACAGGTCTGCGGATCGTACCGGAACCGTGTCGTCTGTCCTGTTTCATCACGGCTGAAATCGGCGTGCTGCACTGCAGCTTTTGAACCGGCGGTATGGTGTGCGTCGCATGCCTCGAGCGGGGCATGACGAAACGCGCCGCGCTTGCGTTCGGATTTGGCCGTGCTAGAGTGAACCCGCAGACTCAGGCCGGGGCAGACCTCGGCCACATAACAAAGACGCCGGTTCCAGCGTGGCACGGGCCGCGAAGGGAGACACATGATCCACCCCCAGTGGCGCATCGCGCCGACTGACTTTCGAATTGCGGGTCTGCCTGCCCGCAAGACCGACAGGCGCTTGTCGCGCAGGGAGGCCTGAGGGATGCAGGCCTACATCCTCCGACGCCTGCTGGCGCTGATTCCCACGCTGCTCTTTGCCAGCGTCATCGTGTTCACCACCGTGCGTCTGATTCCCGGCGACATCATCGATCTGATGCTGAGCCAGAACGACATCAGCGCCAGCAAGATGGATCGCGACGCGCTCGTCCAGGCGCTGGGTCTGGACAAGCCGATGTGGTCGCAATACCTCTCCTGGGTGGGCAACCTGTTCCACGGCGACATGGGCCGTTCGCTGTGGCAGCAGACCCCGGTCACCGAGCGCCTGGCCGAGCGCATGCCGGTGACCTTCGAGCTCGGCCTGCTGGCGATCCTGATCGGCCTGACCATCGCGCTCCCGATCGGCGTGTACTCGGCGATCCGCCAGGACACGGCAGGCGACTACATCGCCCGGTCCTTCTCCATCCTCCTGCTGGCCATCCCGAGTTTCTGGATGGGCACGATGGTCGTGGTGATCCCGTCCATCTTCTGGGGCTGGTCGCCCGAGGTGAGCTACATCCGGTTCACCGAGGACCCCTGGGGCAACCTCAAGCAGATGCTGGTCCCGGCGGCAGTGCTGGGCGCTGCGCTGTCCGCGGTGACCATGCGCATGACGCGGACCATGATGCTCGAGGTGCTGCGCCAGGACTACATCCGCACCGCGACGGCCAAGGGCCTGCCCGAGCGGCTGGTGGTGTTTCGCCATGCCTTGCGCAATGCGCTGATTCCGGTCGTGACCCTGGTCGGCCTGCAGGCGCCGCTGGTGATCGGCGGTGCGGTCATCATCGAGCAGATCTTCGGTATTCCCGGCATGGGGACCCTGCTGCTTGATGCAGTCAATCAGCGTGACTATCCCATCATCACCGGCGTGTTCCTGGTGGTCGGTCTCGCGGTGATGCTCATCAATCTGGTTGTCGACCTGAGCTACGGCCTGCTCGATCCGCGTGTGAGGGTGCGTTCATGAGTGCTGCTGCAACCACCCTGCCCGCGGGCGTGCCTGCACCCGCAGGCTTCCTGCGCCGTCTGTTCCGTGACAAGCCGCTGGGCGCGGTCGGCGGCGTCGTCTTCCTGCTGTTCCTGTTCTGCGGCATTTTTGCTGATTGGCTGGCGCCCTACGGCATGAACCAGATCAGTCCGCTCGACCGTCTCAAGCCGCCGTCCTGGGATCATCCCTTCGGCACCGACAACCTCGGTCGCGACATGCTGTCGCGCTGCCTGCACGGCGCACGCCTGTCGGTGATCATCGGCTTGTCGGCGGCGTCGCTGGCAACCCTGGTGTCGGTGATCATCGGCATCGCCACAGGCTACCTCGGGGGCAAGTTCGACCTGATCGTGCAGCGCTTCGTCGACGCCTGGATGAGCTTTCCCGAGCTGATCATCCTGATCGTGGTCGTGTCCGTTCTCGGACCGGGCATGCCTCAGATCATCGGCACGCTGGGCCTGCTGCTGGGCATCGCCGGCTCCCGGATCATCCGCAGCGCGGTGGTGTCGGTCCGCGAGAACATGTACGTGCATGCGGCTCAATCCATCGGTGCCACCACACCGCGCATCCTGTGGAAGCACATCCTGCCCAACATCCTGCCGCCCATCATCGTGCTGTTCACCACGCGCGTGGGCGCAGTGATCCTGGCTGAATCGGGGCTGTCCTTTCTGGGCCTGGGCGTGCCGCCGCCGGCACCCACCTGGGGCGGCCTGCTGTCGGGCAGTGGTCGAACCTACATGTTCCAGGGACCCTGGCTGGCACTGGCCCCCGGCCTGTGCCTGACGATCGTGGTCTATGCCACCAATGTGTTTGGCGACGCGCTGCGCGATCTGCTCGATCCGCGCCTGCGAGGGTCCCGGTGACAGTGAAACAACCGAGTTAATCAAGGAGAACGTTCATGTTGTTCAGAACTGCGAAATCGGCTGTCGGTCGCGTCGCGATCGCTGGCGCGCTGTTTGCGACGGGTGCGGTCGTTCAGGCGCAGGCGCCCGTCGAGGCGCCGAAATACGGCGGCACCGTCAACGTCGCCACCATGTACTACACAATCTCTGCGCTGACCTGGGATCCGGCCGACTGGAACTGGAAGGCCAACCATGACACCGGACAGTACTTCGAGCAGCTGTTTGCGGCCGATCTGTCCAAGTCGAAGAAGGCCGGCGGCAAGCATGCCTTCGTGGCCGATGCCTACCTGCCGCTCGATGCCATTCGCGGCGAGCTGGCCGAAAGCTGGAAATGGATGGAAAAACCCCTGCGCCTGGAAGTGAAACTGCGCCCGGGCGTGATGTTCCCGGAAAAGAAAGGCGTGATGGCGGCTCGCGAGTTGACCGCCGAGGACGTCGTCTTCACCTACACCCACCTGAATGCCAGCCCGAAGAAGATTCCGGGCTACTTCGACCACCTCAGCAAGGTCGAGGCCACCGGCAAGCACACGGTGCTGTTCACTTTCAAGGACTACTTCGCCGAGTGGGACTACCGCTTCGGCTGGGGCTACTACTCCGGCATCTTCCCCAAGGAAGTGGTCCAGGCGGGCGCCAAGGACTGGAAGAACCACAACGGCACCGGTCCGTTCATGCTGACCGACTTCGTGAACGGCAACTCGACCACCTTCTCGAAGAACCCGGGCTACTGGGGCAAGGAAACGATTGGCGGCACCGAGTACAAGCTGCCCTTCGTCGACCGGGTCGTCTATCGCACCATCAAGGACGAAGCCGCTGCCATGGCCGCGCTGCGCACTGGCCGGCTGGACATGGCGGAGAACATCCGCTGGAGCGCGGTCGAGGAGCTCAAGCGCAACGCGCCTGCGCTCCAATGGAATCGTCACCTGAACATGGTGGGCACCTTCCTGTCGATGCGCCTCGATCAGAAGCCCTTTGATGACATCCGGGTGCGTCGTGCGCTCAACATGGCGGTGAACAAGCAGGAGATCGTGAAGACCTTCTGGGGCGGCCATGCCGAGCTCTTCGGCTATCCGCAGCACCCCGACTACACCGGCTATTTCGAGCCGCTGTCGTCGATGCCGGATTCGGTGAAGGAGCTCTTCACCTATGACCCGGTCAAGGCGAAGAAGCTGCTGGCCGAAGCGGGCTTTCCGAACGGTTTCACGTTCAAGGTCCAGGTCAATGCCAACAGCCCGGTGCACATGGAGCTCGCGCCCATGGTCGGGGCCTATCTCGAGAAGGTGGGCGTCAAGATCCAGATCGAGCCGCTGGAGTACGGCGCCTTCCTGTCGCGCATGACCTCCAAGACGAATGCGCCGGGCTATTTCATGGACAACGGGCACACCAACCCGACGACCACGATCCGCAAGAGCTTCATGACCGGTCAGACCTGGAATCCGTCCCAGTACGCCGATCCTGCGCTCGACAAGAAGATCGCCGCGATGTACGCCGAGCGTGACGAGGGCAAGCGTCAGCAGATGATCAAGGAAATGACCCGCGAGATCGTCGACAAGGCACCCTACATCTGGCTGCCGACCGGCTATGTGTACAGCGCCTGGTGGCCGTGGGTGAAGAACTACGGCGGCGAGTTGCGTGCCGGTGCCGTGCGTCCGGGTCCGATCTATGCGCGGATGTGGGTGGACCAGGAGATGAAGCAGAAGATGGGCTTCAAGTAAGCGCAGGCGGTTCGGTTCCAGTGGCCTCGGGCCTGTGCGGATGCGCTGCGCGCGTCACGCACGGCCCACCTTCCAGGGAGACGGGGATGCGTGATCGGATGTTCGGACGGATGCTTCGCAGTGTGGCTGGTGCAGCACTGCTGGCCACGTCCTTGGGCACGATGGCCCAGGGCACATCCGAGGTGCCCCGGTACGGCGGCACGCTCAACATCGCGGGCGTGTACTACACGATCTCCGCGCTGACCTGGGATCCGGCCGACTGGAACTGGAAGGCCAACCATGACAGCGGGCACTACTTCGAGCAGCTGTTTGCAGCCGATCTGTCCAAGTCGAAGAAGGCTGGCGGCAAGCATGCCTTCGTGGCCGACGCCTACCTGCCGCTCGATGCCATTCGCGGCGAGCTGGCCGAAAGCTGGAAG
>JBILSK010000373.1:0-3403 GCA_044372165.1 Burkholderiaceae bacterium
GATCCCTGGCCGCAACCGGACCTCGACGAGCTCGCCGCATTCGCGCAGCACTGCCGTGCGCACGGCATGCGCTTCGGTGTCGGGCTGTCGCCGCACGAGTTCGACGATTCGCCGGGCAGTCCGGACTGGGCACGGCTCGAGGCACGCCTGGCCTTGCTCGATGCCTGCGTGGGCATCGATGAACTGGCGCTGCTGTTCGATGACATCCGCGGCGATGACCCGCGCCTGGCTGATCGCCAGGCTGCGATCGTCGATTTCGCCGCGCAGCGCACCCGCGCCGGGATCATCAATGTGTGTCCCAGTTACTACTCCGATGACCCGGTGCTCGACCGAGTTTTCGGTGCGCGGCCGCATCGCTACCTGGAGACGCTGGGTGCGCGACTGGACCGCCAAGTGCGCATCTTCTGGACCGGCGAGGAAGTCTGCTCGCGCGAATACGGCGCTGCGCACCTGCAGGACGTGGCGCAGCGCCTGGGGCGCGCGCCTCTGCTGTGGGACAACTATCCGGTGAACGACGGTCAGCGCATGTCGCAGTACCTGCATCTTCGTGCGTTCACGGGCCGGCCTGCGGCAAACGCCACGCTGCTGGCCGGGCATGCGATCAATCCGTCCTTGCAGCCGACCTTGGCCTGCATTCCGGCCGTGACACTGGCGCAGCGCTATCGCGAGGGTGATGCGGCGTATGCGTATGGTGCGGCGCTGCTGCGGGCAGCCAATGAGGTCCTGGGTGAGCCACTTGCCCGTACAGTGATCGGTGACCTGATCCCCTTGCAGGATCTCGGGCTGGATCGACTGGGTGCACAGGCGACCGTGCTGCGCGAGCGCTACGCGGCGTTCGATCACCCCGCTGCGCGCGAGATCCTTGGGTGGCTTGACGGTACCTGGCGGATCACGGACGAGATCGTGCAGACGCAGTGAGGGGTCTGTGGTGTCTGGACCGCCCGCTGCATCGAGCGGTGGGCGGCGGCGGCGAAGCAGCCCGCGGGTGGCCTCAGACGGCCTCCCGCCTCCACGTGTACACCCGCATCGGCGGAATGTTCAGCAGCTCGAACTGCACCTGAGGCGCGCCCAGGTAGGGCGTGGTTCGCTCGGACACCGCCGGTGCCCATTGATACGCAACGAACCGTCCCCCCGGCGCCAGCGACTCGGACACCGCACGCGCGATGCGATCGGCCACCTCAAGCGGCATGGTCGAGAACGGAATGCCGGAGACCACCACATCCGGTGCTGGCAAATGGCGCGTCGCCAGCAAGGCCGCAATGTCTTCCGCGCTGCCGTTTTCCAGGTGCAGGCGCGGATCGCGCAGGCCCCGCTTCAGGTAGTCATGAAATCCGGCGTTGAGTTCGATCGCCAGCAGCTTCGCCTGCGGTCCCATGGCACGCAACAAGGCGCGCGTGGTGCCGCCGGTGCCTGGTCCGAGTTCCACGACGCAGCGCGCCTGGGACAGGCCGGCGGCACGCACGATGCGCTGTTCGAGCCAGCGGGAGCTGGGCACCATCGAGGCCACGCCGTTGGGGCTGCCGAGGAATCCCTTGAGGAACTGCAGCCGATCGCTCAGATCGGCCAGCAGGCCGGGGGCGGCACTCTGAGGGGTTGGCGCCGTGTCTGACTGGGCTGAGGCCTTGTTCGCAGGCGACATGTTGTGGTTGCTCATCGACATCTCGGGTTCACGCTTCGTCGGGCAAGGACAGCGGTGCGGTGGCATCCAGGGGTGCCGCCAGAGGATCGCGGGGCGCAAGCCGGTGGATGAGCACCTGGCGGGCCAGCGCCGCGCGTTGCGGCAGGCCCGCCTGCTGTGCTTCCCAGCGCAGACCGGCCAGCGTCATCACGTTGTACAGCCCAGTAGCCGCCTGGCGCGCAAGCTCGGCCTGGTCGCGGTCGGCTGCGTCCTGGGCGAGTGCGAAGGCCCGTTCGATGGTGCGCGCCTGCAGCTCGGCAATGTCGGCTTCGGCCGGCGTGCCCTCGGACAGCAGCGCGGCGACACGTTCTCGCAGGGCGGGCAATGCGGCATCGCGCTTGATGGCGCGCAGCACATCCAGGGCAACGATGTTGCTGGTGCCTTCCCAGATCGAGCCCAGGTGCGCATCGCGCAGCAGGCGGGCATCGGACCATTCCTCGATGTAGCCGCAACCGCCACGCACTTCCATGGCATCGCCGGTCACGCTGCGGGCGTCACGGCAGGCCCGAAACTTGATGAGTGGCGTCAGGATCCGCGCCAGGGCGGCCGCACCGGCTTCCTTGCGATCGGCTCGTTCCAGCGCCCAGGCAGTCTGGAAGACCATGGTACGGGCCTGCTCGGTGCGCAGCGCCATCTTGGCCAGCTGTCTGCGCATCAGCGGCATGTCGATCAGGGCCCGCCCGAAGGCCACGCGATTGCGGGCGACATGAGTGGCTTCGGTCAGGGCCCGACGCATCAGGCCGGCGGCACGCACGCCATTGGACAGCCGCGAATTGTTGACCATGTCGGCCATGTGCTGAAAGCCGCGGCCGCGTTCGCCGACTAGCCAGGCCATCGCGCCTTCAAGGCGGATCTCGCCGCTCGCCATCGAGCGCGTGCCCAGCTTGTCCTTCAGGCGCAGCACGCGGTAGGCGTTGTGCGTGCCATCGGGCAGGTGCTTGGGCAGCAGAAACAGGGACACGCCTTTGAGGCCGGGGTGCGTCGCTTCCGGTTCGCTGCGGGCCAGCACCATCGCAAAGCCCGCATCCGGATTGGAGCAAAACCACTTGTCACCCTGCAGCGACCAGGTGCCGTCGCCCCGTTCTCGGGCCAGGGTGGCCGTACCCGCCACGTCCGAGCCCGCGCCCTGCTCGGTCATGAACATCGCGCCTTGATGCAGGGCGTCGAAATCGGTGGCAGTCAGCAGGGGCAGGCATTGCTCGACCAGCGCTGGCTCACCGTAGCGGCGCAGGGTGCGCGCCAGCGAATCGGTCATCGACACCGGGCAGCACAGGCCGAACTCGGCCTGCACCAGCAGATAGGTCAGGGCGTACTTGGCCGCCGGCGGCATGGGCTGCGGCCAGCCCAGCACACCGCCCCGGTGCGACATGGCCGCCAGGCCCAGATCGCAGAAGGCGACACGCTCGAGCTCGACATACGAGGGGTGCTTGATCACCCGCGACTCGTCGTTGCCACGACGGTCGCGCACCGACAGAGTCGGCGGGTTGCGATCGGCGATCGAGGCGAGCTCATCGAGCGGGCCGCCCGCCAGCGCGCCGAGGCGGTCGAAGTGGGGGGCGAGGTGGCGATTCAGGTCGGTGGGCAGGTACAGACCGAACAGGCTTGCCGCCATCGGGTCGGCCTGGAACAGGTTGATGCCCCGGGCATCAGGGATGGCAGCCGAACCGGTGAGGGTTCTTGGCGACGCGGGAGTGGACATGTCCATGGCAAGCCTGTCTTCGATGG
>JBILSK010000374.1:0-3399 GCA_044372165.1 Burkholderiaceae bacterium
CTGCCCGTGCTCGAAGCGACTCTCGCCGTGCAGAGCGGCCGACAGGCCGAACACGATCGCGCTGTCGACCTGCTGGCGGATCAACCCCGGATTGACCGGCGTGCCGCACTCAATGGCGCAGCAGATGCGGTCCACCCGGATGGCACCTCCCGCATCGACGGAGACATCGGCCACCTGCGCGACCACCGATCCGAAGGATTCATGCAGCGCGAGGCCGCGGCCTCGTCGCAGGCCGGCCACCGGCGCGAGCGCCTCACCCCAGCGCGCCAGGTCAGCAACAGTCTGCAGCACGCGAGCGTGACGCGGATGCTGCCGCAACAAGGCCAATCGCCAGGCGAGCGGATCCTGGCCCGCCGCCGCGGCCAGCTCGTCGTGGAAACACTCGACAAAGAAGGCCTGATGCGAGTGTCCGACCGAGCGCCAGAAGCCGACCGACACCGGTAGCTCGACCGTCACATGTGATACGGTCATCGCATCGATTTCATAAGCCTGATCGAAGGCCCCCTCGATCGTGGTCTTGTCGGGTCCCGGCAGGGTCAGGCCGAAGATCCGCTTCATGTAGGCCGGCACGATCGCCTGACTGGCCGACACATGACGCCAGGCCACGAGCTTTCCGTCGGCAGCCAGTCCGGCTTCCAGACGCGCCACGCAGGCCGGGCGGTGAAAATCGTTGGCCATGTCGGTCTCGCGCGACCACAGGGTCTTCACGGGTCGCGTACCGGCGGCCTGGGCAATCGCGGCGGCCTGGGCGATGAAGTCAACCTCCAGGCGTCGACCGAACGCACCCCCCATCCACTGTGGCTCAAGTTCAACGCGATCGACCGACAGACCGGTTGCCGCCGCCACGGCCCGGCGCGCCATGCCCGGCACCTGGGTCGGGACCCAGACCCGCGCCGCGTCCGCAGCAACCTGCACGGTGCAGGACATGGGTTCCATCGGCGCATGGGCGAGCCAGGGTGCGCGGTACTCGGCCACCAGCGTCTTCGAAGCCGATGCGAGCGCATCGCTTGCCTTGCCACGACGCAGGAACGCATGACCGTCATCGCGCCCCAGGGCTGACTGCAGGCGTGCCTGCAGCGCCTCGGTGTCCCAGTCATGTCCCAACGAAGTCGCCTCGCCCGGCGTCGATGCGGGCGGCTCCCAGCGAATGTCGATCTGCTCGAACGCGCGGTTCGCCTGCCACCACGAACGTGCGACCACGGCCACCGCGGCCCGTCCGCCGTGAAAGCCGGGGACCGACACCACCGCGTGTACCCCGGGCAGCTGCCGGGCGCGGGCATCGTCCAGCGAGTGCAGCCGCCCCCCCGCCCAGGGGCACATGCGCACCGATGCATGCAGCATGTCCGGCAGAACAAGGTCACTGCCGTAGACCGCACGACCCGTGGATTTGTCGGGTCCGTCCAGGCGCTTGATGGGCTGGCCAATCAGGCGAAATTCGGCTGCGGGCTTGAGCGGCGGATCACGCACCGGTTCACGCCGACCAGCCGCCTCGGCCAGTTCACCAAAACCGGCCTCGCGGCCCGAGGCATGCGACAGCCGTCCGGCCTGCACGCGAATGTCCTGTGCAGCCACCCCCCAGCGCTGGGCTGCCTCGGCCACCAGCATCGCGCGGGCACTGGCGCCGGCCTGGCGCATGGGCAACCAGAGGTCCCGAATGCCCGATGACCCACCGGTCACCATTTCGCCCACCGCCCGCATCGCCTTGTCGGTGACATGGCCAGCCAGGCGCCGCACCAGGCCGTCATCGTCGGGATGAAAGGGCAATCCGTCGGAGACCAGTGCGAGGTTGTTGTAGATCGGGTCGATCGGGGTGGGCGCCACGCGCACCGTCGACCAGTCGGCATCGAGTTCCTCGGCCAGCAACATCGCCAGACCGGTGTGCGTGCCCTGCCCCATCTCGGCACGAGGCATCAGCACCGTCACTGCGCCGGCGCTGTCGATCGTCACCCAGCCATTGAAGGCCGCTTCGCCGGCGCGGGTGCGCGGCGCCTGACGCCCGATCAGTCGCTGCCCCACCGGCAGCGCGACCCAGCCCACCGCGAGCACGCCGGCCAGCCCGAGGCTGCCCAGGATGAAGCGTCGTCTGCCCGACATCTGCGAGGAAGCGCTCGGCTGCGCGGAACGATCGTTGGACTCAGGCCGCGACGGTGTAGCCCTCTTCCTGGATGGCGGCCGCAATCCGGTCGCGCGCCAGGGTCGAATCAACCGACACCTTGGCGGTCGCCAGATCGACCTGGACCTCGGCGGCTGAGTCGATCTGCTTGATCGCCTGGGTGACGGCACGCACGCAATGCTGGCAGGTCATTCCCTGAACATCGAATTGTTGCTGCATCAAACACTCCTTGCGGCTCGCATCGGCGAGCCAGATCGGCCACGACCCTCAAGCGTACACTCGAAGCGTTCAGGCCCGCCCGCTCGAGCCTTCAACCGGACTCGCCACGCCATGAGCTACCTCCAGGCTGCACAGCCCCTGACCCTGCCCGTCGAGGGCATGACCTGCGCGTCCTGTGTGGCCCGGGTCGAGCGCGCCCTGAAGAAGGTGCCCGGGGTCACCGAGGTCTCGGTGAACCTGGCCACGGAGGCAGCCAGCATCCGCGGCGACGACCTCGACCGGGAAGCCTTGGTCCAGGCCATCGTCGCCGCCGGTTACGAGGTCCCACAGGAGTCTGCCGCGCGCGGCGACCCGTCAGCGGGCGACTCAACCGCCTCAAGTGCATCGACTGCATCGGGCACCCCGACCCACAGTGCCGCAGCGTCCACGCCCCCTGCGCCCGATCGCATTGCCACCCGGCTGGAACGCGAGCGCGTCGCCGTGATCGCCGCCCTGCTGCTGGCGGCGCCCCTGGTGCTGCCCATGCTCGCCGCCCCCTTCGGCGTGCACTGGATGCTGCCGGCCTGGGCCCAGTTCGCGCTCGCCACGCCCGTGCAATTCGTGCTGGGCGCGCGTTTCTACAAGGCCGGCTGGCATGCCCTGAAGGCCGGTACAGGCAACATGGACCTGCTGGTGGCGATCGGCACTTCGGCCGCCTGGGGCCTGTCGATGTGGCTGTGGTCACGTGCCCATGCTGGCCACGCGCCGCACCTGTACTTCGAGTCCTCCGCCGTGGTGGTGGCACTGGTCCTGCTGGGCAAGCACCTGGAGTCCCGGGCCAAGCGACAGACCACCGAGGCCATTCGCGCCTTGCAGTCGCTGCGACCCGACACCGCGCGCCGGATCGATGCCGACGGTGTCGAACAGGAGATCTCGCTCGACGCCGTTGGCGTCGGCGATCGCATCGTCGTGCTGCCGGGCGAACTCATCGCACTCGATGGCGTGCTGCGTGAGGGCGCCACGCAGGTCGATGAGTCGATGCTCACCGGCGAGCCGCTGCCGGTCGAGCGCCATCCAGGCGACCGTCT
>JBILSK010000375.1:0-3394 GCA_044372165.1 Burkholderiaceae bacterium
GTGTTCGCGGCCGGCGACGCGACGACTGTGCCCTACAAGCAGATCATCATCGCGATGGGCGAGGGATCCAAAGCCGCGCTCGGTGCCTTCGATCATCTGATTCGCAGCTCGGCGCCCGCCGAGCCGGCGGTAAAGCTCGCGGCCTGAAGCACGACAGCGGCTCGGGTAAGGTAGCGGCTCACACCGCCCTTGCACGAGCCCCACTCATGTCAGCCATCGAACAGATCGCCGTCTTTCACGACGACCTCATCGCCATTCGCCGCGACATCCACGCCCACCCCGAGCTCGGCTTCGAGGAATCCCGCACCGCGGACATCGTTGCCCGCGCACTCGAGAGCTGGGGCATCGAAGTGATTCGCGGCGTGGGCCGCACCGGCGTGGTGGGCGTGTTGAAGGCCGGCACCTCATCACGGCGCATCGGTCTGCGCGCCGACATGGACGCGCTGCCGATCGAGGAAAGCAACGACTTCGCGCACCGATCGCAGCACGCCGGTCGCATGCATGCCTGCGGCCACGACGGTCACACCACCATGCTGCTGGGCGCCGCTCGCCATCTGGCCGCCACCCGCAATTTCGATGGCACCGTGCACTTCATCTTCCAGCCCGCGGAAGAGGGTCTGGGGGGTGCCCGCGCGATGATCGCCGACGGCCTGTTCGAGCGCTTTCCGTGCGATTCGATCTTCGGGATGCACAACCGGCCCAAGCTGCCGGTCGGCCAGTTCTGTGTGCGCGCGGGCTCGATGATGGCGGGTGGTGCCTTCTTCGACATCGACATCACCGGGGTGGGCGCCCATGGCGCGCGCCCCGAGACCAGCATCGATCCGCTGATGGTGGGCGTGCAGATTGCGGCCACGCTGCAGACCATCGTCTCGCGCAATGTCAGACCGGTGGACACCGCCGTGGTGTCGGTGACCCAGTTCCATGCCGGCGACGCCTACAACGTGATCCCGCAGACCGCGCGCCTGTCCGGCACGGTGCGCGCCTTCTCGACCGAGGTGATGACGCTGATCGAGCGCAACATCCGTCGCATCGCGCAGGGCGTGGCCGACGCGATGGGAGCGCGTGTGAACGTGGATTTCCGGCTGATCTTCGCGCCCACGGTCAACGATCCCGAGCAGGCGGAGTTCGCCGCTTCGGTGTGCGCCGAGCTGGTGGGCGCCGACAAGGTCGATCGCCAGCCGCCCCTCGTGATGGGCTCGGAAGACTTCTCCTTCATGCTCGAACAGGTGCCGGGCTGCTTCGTGAACATCGGCAATGGCGACGGCGAAGGCGCCTGCGAGGTGCACAACCCCGGCTATGACTTCAATGACCAGGCCATTCCGCTGGGCAGCGCCTTCTTCGTGCGCGCGGTCGAACGCAAGCTGCCCATCGCCGGTCGCTGACACGGCCGCAGCATGCTCAACGCGATCTGGATCGGGTTCATCCTGATCGGCGCGGCGGTCGCGCTGGTGCGCTTCAGCCTGGGCGACACCGAGATCTTCGCGCGTATGCTGAGCGGCCTGTTCGATTCGGCACGCACCGGCTTCGATATCTCGATCGGGCTGGTCGGCGTGATGAGCCTGTGGCTGGGCATCATGAAGATCGGCGAGCGCGCCGGCATGATCGAACGCTTTGCGCGCGCGCTCGAGCCGCTCTTTCGGCGGCTCTTTCCGGCCATTCCCCCGGGCCATCCGGCCAGTGGCAGCATCGTGATGAACGTCAGTGCCAACCTGCTGGGGCTCGACAACGCCGCCACGCCGCTGGGCCTGAAGGCCATGCGCGAGCTGCAGACGATCAATCCGGTGAAGGACACCGCGAGTGATCCGATGATCATGTTCCTGGTGCTCAACACCGCGGGTCTGACGCTGATCCCGACCTCGGTGATCGCGATCCGCCAGACCCTGGCCATCGAGCAGGGTCTGACCGGCTTCAACGGCGCCGACATTCTGCTGCCCACGCTGATCGGTACCTTCATCTCCTTTTGCGCCGGCCTGCTGGCGGTGGCCTGGATGCAGCGCATCCGTCTGCTGCAGGGGCCGATCCTGTTGCTGCTGGTCGGCATGGCCGTGCTCATGGCCGGGCTGTTCGCGGCCAGCCGCGCTCTGCCGCCGGAGCGCCTGCTGCAGCTCACCGGCGTGCTGGGCAGCGGACTGATCCTGGGCATCATTGTGCTGTTCGTGGCCACCGGCGCCTTGCGGCGCATCGATGTGCACGAGGCCTTCGTCGAGGGCGCGCGCGAAGGCTTCGCCGTGGCGATCGGCATCGTGCCCTATCTGGTCGCGATGCTGATGGCGATCTCGATGTTTCGAAGCTCGGGCTGCATGGATGCGCTGGTCGGTGCGATCGGTGCCGGCGTGCGCGCGTTCGGTCTGAACGCCGACTTCGTGCCGGCCCTGCCGGTGGGTCTGATGAAGACCTTGTCCGGCAGCGGCGCACGCGGACTGATGGTCGACGTGATGAAGACCTGGGGCGTGGAGTCGTTCCAGGGACGTCTGGCTGCCATCATCCAGGGCTCGACCGAAACCACGCTGTATGTGCTGGCGGTGTATTTCGGCAGCGTGGACATCCGCAAGACCCGCTATGCCCTGGCCTGCGGACTGTTTGCCGACGCCATCGGTCTGGTGGGTGCAATCGCGGTGGGCTACGCGTTCTACGGCTGACGGGGCGTCCGAAAAAAAACCGGGGCACGCGGCCCCGGTCGTCACTGCACGATGCGCCGTCCGATCAGAGGCGCTCGATGATGGTCACGTTGGCCAGGCCACCGCCTTCGCACATGGTCTGCAGGCCGAAGCGCTTGTTCTGCTTGTGCAGCGCGTAGAGCAGCGTGGTCATCAGCTTGGCACCAGAGCCGCCCAGCGGATGGCCCAGCGCGATCGCGCCGCCGTTGACGTTCAGGCGGTTGCGATCGGCACCCAGCGACTTGAGCCAGGACAGCGGCACCGAGGCAAAGGCCTCGTTGACTTCGAAGAGGTCGATGTCGTCGATCTTCATGCCGCACTTCTTGAGCGCACGCTCGGTCGCGGGCAAGGGGGCTTCCAGCATGATCACCGGATCGTGGCCGATCAGCGTCATGTGATGAATGCGAGCCAGGGGCTTCAGTCCCAGCGCCTTGAGCGCTTTCTCGCTCACCACCATCACGCCCGCCGAGCCGTCGCAGATCTGGCTGGCATTGCCCGCGGTGATCGCGCCGCCTTCCTGCAGCACCTTCAAGGACTGGAGGCCGGCCAGCGTCGCATCGAAGCGGATGCCTTCGTCGACCGTGTGCATCTGGTCGGTGGCCGCGCCGTCGGCGGTGCGGATCGCCACCGGCAGGATCTCGTCGGTGAAGGCGCCGCTGTTCGTTGCGGCAATCGCGCGCTCATGGCTGGAAAGCGCAAAGCGGTCCAGATCATCGCGGGTCAGACCGTATTTCTTG
>JBILSK010000376.1:0-3390 GCA_044372165.1 Burkholderiaceae bacterium
GCGCAATACCCGCGCCTGGGGGGTCAATGGGCCGAGTACACCGAGTCGCAGCTGACCCAGTTCCGCTCCGGCCAGCGCAAGAACAGCACGCAGATGACCGCCATCGCCGCGCGCATGTCGGACGCGGAAATCAAGGCGGTCTCCGACTACATCGCCGGTCTGCGCTGAACCCGGCAGCTGAACGGACCGGGGCGGCGTCCGGCGTGGCCGGGCTGTGCCCGGGCAGCAGCTGCTTCAGCCCCTTTGAAGGGCGCCTCTCGAGGCGCCCTTTTGCTTTGACGCGCAGGGTCATTGAGCAACCGTGCGCCCAGCACAGGCATTCTGTCGCTTTCATCGCCTGCGGTGCGGCCGTTGCGCACATGCTCGCCAGAGAGGTTCGACCATGCTGATCCGATCCACCCCCGCACATCCCGTGTCTGCCACGGACATCACGCCACGCCGAATCTGGCAGCGCAGGCGTGAACTTGTGTGTGCGGCGGGCGGGGCGCTTGCCCTGCCGTCGTTTGTTGCCGCTCAGACTCAAAGCAGTCGTGCCGGCGCGAATCCGGAGCCGAAACTGCCGGGCCGACCCAGTCCCTACAGCACGTCCGAGAAGCGAACGTCCAGGAAGGATGTCACCACCTACAACAATTTCTACGAGTTCGGACTCGACAAGGACGAACCTGCCCGTCTGGCGGGGTCGCTCAGGACCCGCCCCTGGACGGTGACGGTGGAGGGCGAAGTGGCCAAGCCGCGCGTCTTTGACATCGAAGAGCTGCTCAAGCTGGCCCCGATGGAGGAGCGCGTCTATCGCATGCGCTGTGTCGAGGGGTGGTCGATGGTGATTCCCTGGATTGGATTTCCGCTGGCCGAACTGATCCGTCGTGTCGAGCCCACCGGGAACGCCAAGTTCGTCGAGTTCGTGTCGCTCGCCGACCCCGCGCAGATGCCGGGGGTCCGGGCCCGTGTCATCGACTGGCCCTATACCGAAGGCTTGCGTCTGGACGAAGCCAATCATCCGCTGACGCTGCTTGCGCTCGGGCTGTATGGGGAGATACTTCCCAACCAGAACGGTGCGCCCATCCGGCTGGTGGTGCCCTGGAAGTACGGTTTCAAGAGCAGCAAATCGATCGTGAAAATTCGTCTGGTCGAGAAGCAGCCGGGCACGGCCTGGGGCCGGGCGGCACCGCAGGAATACGGGTTCTACTCGAACGTCAATCCGCAGGTCGATCATCCCCGCTGGTCGCAGGCGACCGAGCGTCGCATTGGCGAGGACGGCGTGTTCAGCCGCAAGCGTCCCACGCTGATGTTCAACGGCTATGCCGAGCAGGTCGCCAGCCTGTATGCCGGAATGGACTTGAAGCGGCACTACTGATGGCCTCTGCCCTGGGGCAACAGCCTGCGTCGGAGCGGGCTGTGGTGCGCGTGCGAGCGGCGCTGTTCCTGATCTGCCTGCTGCCGCTGGCCAGGCTGGTCCTGGCGGGCACGACCGGCTGGTTCGGCGGTCTCGGCGCCAATCCGGTCGAATTGATCACACGATCCACGGGCACCTGGACGCTGGTGCTGCTGTGCTGCACGCTCGCGGTCACGCCGCTGCGGCGATTCACCGGCTGGAACCGGCTGATCCGCCTGCGCAGGATGCTGGGTCTGTACACCTTCTTCTACGGGGTGCTGCACCTGATGACCTGGGTCTGGTTCGATCAGTTCTTCGACCTGTCCGACATGGGGCGCGACCTCGCCAAGCGCCCCTTCATCGCGATGGGGATGGTCGCTTTCGTTTCGATGGTGCCGCTGGCCGCGACCTCGACCCAATCGATGATCCGGCGACTCGGGCGACGCTGGGCGGTCCTGCATCGCCTGATCTATCTGACCGCAGTGGCGGCCATCCTCCACTATCTGTGGCACAAGGCAGGCAAGAACGACTTCACCCAGGTCAGCGTGTATGCGGCCGTGATAGCAGTGCTGCTCGCAACCCGATTGATTCCGCGTCGACGGGCGGGCCCGACCGCGCCGACACCGAGCCGGGCGGCCTGACGGGTGGCCTGACGGGCCACGGGTCTCTTCTGAGCCCTCAGCCCGGCAAGCGTCGCTCTCCCGCGAACAGCTCGGCCACCGTCTCGCGCGCGCGCACCAGATAGAACTGCTCGCCATCGACCAGCACCTCGGCACCGCGTGGCCGACTGTTGTAATTCGAACTCATCGACATGCCGTAGGCGCCCGCCGAGCGGATCGCCAGCAGGTCGCCTTCGCGGATCGCCAGCTCGCGCCCGCGGCCGAGCCAGTCGCCGGATTCGCACACCGGGCCGACCACATCGTAGGTCTCGGTCGGGGCGTCAGTGGGGCGAACCGGGACGATGTCGTGAAAGGCTTCGTACATCGCCGGGCGCATCAGGTCGTTCATGGCCGCATCGACCACGGCAAAGCGCCGCTCCCCGTTGCGCTTGATGATCTCCACCCGCGTGAGCAGTACGCCTGCATTGCCCACCACCGAGCGGCCGAACTCGAACATGACTTCGGGCGTGTCGCGGCCTCGGGCGCGCGCCCAGGCATCGATGCGCTCGAACAGGGCGCCCAGCATCTGGCCGCGCTCGGGGGGTGTTTCGTCCTGATAGGCAATGCCCAGTCCACCGCCCAGGTCGAGGTGGTGCAGCACGATGCCGCGCTCAGCCAGCTGGTCGACCAGCTCCAGCACGCGCTCGAGTGCGGCCAGAAACGGCGCAAGCTCGGTGATCTGCGAACCAATATGGCAATCGATGCCTTCGATGCGCAAGTGAGGCAGTCGTGCGGCCTGCTGATAGGCGTTCAGGGCAGCATCGTGCGGGATACCGAACTTGTTGTCGCGCAAGCCGGTCGAGATGTACGGGTGAGTGCCTGCATCGACATCCGGATTGACTCGCAGCGAGATCGGGGCGACCCGGCCCATTGCACCCGCCACTTCGTTCAGATGGATCAGCTCGCTTTCCGATTCCACGTTGAAGCAGCGCACCCCCGCTTGCAGGGCCTCGCGCATTTCCGCGCGGCTCTTGCCCACGCCCGAGAACACCACCCGCGCGGGATCGCCGCCTGCAGCGAGCACCCGTGCCAGCTCTCCGCTCGAGACGATGTCGAAGCCCGCGCCTCGCCGGGCCAGCAGCTGCAGGATGGCCAGGTTGCTGTTGGCCTTGATGGCGTAGCAGACGAGCGCACGACGGCCTCGCGTGGCCGCGGCGAACTCATCCCAGGCGCCTTCGATGGCCGCGCGCGAGTAGACCCAGGTCGGGGTACCGAAGGTGTCGGCGATGCGCTCGAGCGGGACGTGCTCGGTGTTCAGGCCCTCGGGGCCCATGGAAAAGACGGACATCGACAGCCTCAGTCGGTCGTGAGTACGGGAGCGCCGGCCGCGGGTCGCGCGGAACGCGAAGGACTGGACGG
>JBILSK010000377.1:0-3389 GCA_044372165.1 Burkholderiaceae bacterium
GGTGTAGGTCACGGTCCAGATGGTCGTGAGCGCGGTCACGCGAACCGGCAGACCTTGCGCGATCAGGCGCGCATTCAGGTGCATCGCACGAGCTGTCCAGCGCGCGGGCATGTCCTCATACAGACGCTGGGTTGCCTCGGTGTCGAGCTGATCCAGAAACGCATTCATCGCAGCCATGACATAGGGATGCGCATTGAAGGTGCCTCGTGCAAAGCAGACGTCGGCCGGGCGTTCCTCCCGAAAGCGCTGCATCCATTGACGACGACCGCACACGACGCCGATGGGCAGACCGCCTCCCAGCGTCTTGCCGTAGGTCACCATGTCGGCCTGGATACCGAAGAACTCCTGGGCGCCGCCGCGTGCCAACCGGAATCCGGTGAAGACTTCGTCCAGGATGAGGACGATGCCCCGCTGGTCGCAGACGGCGCGCAATTCATGCAGCCAGCGGCGATAGGCGTCCAGATCCAGGTCGGTGCGACGGGAGCTGTCGATCAGGGCCGAGTCCCCGGGCGCATTGCGGTTGGGGTGCAAGGCCTGCAGCGGGTTGACCAGGACGCAGGCGATGTCGCGCCGGGTGCGCAGCACCTTCAGGGTGCGCTCGCTCATGTCGGCCAGCGTGTAGGTCTCGCGCACGGGCGAGGGGTTGCCGATGCCCGGCTGCACGTCTTCCCACCAGCCATGGTAGGCGCCGGTGAAGCGCACCACGTGGCTGCGACCGGTGTTGTAGCGGGCGAGTCGGACCGCCTGCATGACGGCTTCGGTGCCCGACATGTGGAAGGAGACCTCGTCCAGGCCCGACAGCACGCGCAGCCGTTCGGCATTGTCGACCACGCACGGATGCAGCGAGCCCAGCACCGGGCCGAGCTCGGCCACACGCTGCACGGCCTGCGCGATCAGCGCCTTGTAGGCGTCGTTGCCCAGCAGGTTCACGCCGTAGGAGCCGGTGAGGTCCTGAAAGACATTGCCGTCGAGATCGGTGACTGTGGTGCCTGCCGACTCGGTCACGAAGGTGCCCAGCGCGAGCCGGCTGCGAACGAACGGGCTGTACTGAAAGGGCACCCGATAGCTGCCGGTGAACTGCAGGTCGGAGAGGCTGTCGCGCGCACGCCGGGTCAGCGTCGCCCCTTGCGGGAAGCGTCGTTCGAACTCGGCTTGCATCCGCTCGAATCCCGCCCGCCGACGGGCAATCACCTCAGGCTGCGCGCCATCGGAATCAAAGAACCGATCTTCATCGAACGCGTAGCCCGGAATGAGTGAAGCCACTTTTCGGGCGATCCGGGCGTGGCCGGCCAGCGATCGGTGCTTGGCGCGTGACAGTCGCAGACGTTCCACCAGCCGTGGCGTGGCCAGCGCGGCTGCGCCAATCGAGAGGGTGGCGAAAATCAATGTGTCGTTCATGGGAGGCCGCGTGAGTGAGTGGCGTCCGGTATACCTTGAGGAGTTGACAGACCGATGAAGCCGGAATCGATCAGGCGCGTGTTCCTGCAGGAAGATCTCAACTTTCTGCTCACCAATCGCATTCCCCGCATTGCGGTGTCCCGATGGATGGGGCGATTGAGTCGAATCGACAGCCCGCTGTTGACGCGCGGGTTGATTGCGATCTGGCGTGTGTTCACCGACCTCGATCTCGCCGAGGCCAAGCCTCGTCGCTATCGCAGCCTGCGCGAATGCTTCACCCGTCAGTTGAAGGACGGCGCTCGATCGTTTCATCCTGATCCCGGTGTGCTGTGCAGTCCGAGCGACGGCATCGTGGGGGCCTGCGGTGAGCTGCGCGACGGTCAACTGCTGCAAGCCAAGGGCATGCCCTACACCCTGAGCGAGCTCTTCGGCCCCACTCAGCCGATCGATGACTTCACAGGTGGCGTCTGGGTCACCCTCAGATTGACGTCAGCGATGTATCACCGCTTTCATGCGCCTCATGATGTGCGCGTCGATCACGTCACGCACATCGACGGCGACACCTGGAACGTCAACCCGATCGCGCTCAAGCGCGTGGAGCGGCTCTTCTGCCGCAACGAGCGCGCCGTGATCCGGGCGCGCATCGGCGACGGGGCCTGGCCGATCGCCATCGTTCCGGTGGCCGCGATCCTGGTGGCAGGCATTCGCTTGCACGGACTCGACTTGCTGCTGACACCGCGGCGCACCGGGCCCACCGAATACCCCTGCGAGCTCGACTTCGCCCGGGGCGAAGAAATGGGATGGTTCGAGCACGGCTCGACCATCCTGGTCTTTGCGCCTCGCGGCTTCAGGCTCGCGGAAGGACTGTGTACGGGTTCGCGAATCCGCGCCGGCGAGCCGCTCATGTGTCTGCCCGAGGACACGCAGCGCGCGTCAACGCCATGTCATCTCGAGGCGGCAGCATGAGCCTCCATGATGCCGACGACAGACCTGATCTACTTCGATGCGGGCGGTGGCCACCGCAGTGCGGCGATGGCGCTCAACACAGCGCTGGCCGAGCAAGCCACTTCCTGGAATGTTCGGCTGGTCCACCTGATGCAGGTGCTCGACCCTGAGGGTCGCTACAAGCGCCTGACGGGATACACGCCGGAAGATCTCTACAACTGGCGACTGGAGCGTGGCTGGACACTCGGACTGCGCTCCGAATTGCGGGTCTTCCAGGCGGCGATCCGTCTGGGCAGCCCCTTGATCGAGCGTCGATTGCGGCAGTTCTGGGCGAGCCGCCCAGCGCCGGACATCGTGGTGTCACTGGTGCCGAACTTCAACAAGGTCATGCGCCAGTCCCTGGCATACGCTCATCCGGGCGTGCCCTTCGTGACGGTGATGACGGACATGGCGGATCTTCCGCCGCGCTTCTGGATCGAGCCGGGCCTGGATCAGCATCTGGTCTGTGGCACGCAGCGCGCGGTCGAACAGGCCCGCGCAGCAGGGCATCGTGAAGACCACATTCACCGCAGCAGCGGGATGATCATCCGCCCGGACTTCTATCGACGCGTTGCGGCCAACCGGTCTGCCGAATTGCAGGCCCTGGGACTGGATCCCTCGCGACCGACTGCGTTGGTGATGTTCGGCGGCTACGGGTCGGCGCAGATGCTGCGCATTGCTCACGAGTTGACTGATGTGCAGCTGATTCTGATGTGCGGGCACAACCGCACGCTCGAGACTGCATTGCGTACGCTCAAGCGCGCAGCGCCCCATGCGGCGCTCGGGTTCACGCGCGATGTGCCCCGTTTCATGTCGATCAGCGACTGCTTCATCGGCAAGCCCGGCCCGGGCGCCTTGAGCGAGGCCCTGCATTGCGGACTGCCCCTGATCACGTTTCGCAATGCCTGGACCATGCCCCAGGAACGCTACAACACCGAGTGGGTCGAGGAGCAGGGCGTCGGCCGGGTGGTCGCCTCGGTGAGGGAGCTGCCCGATGCGCTGCAGGA
>JBILSK010000378.1:0-3387 GCA_044372165.1 Burkholderiaceae bacterium
CGAGGTCATCGCCCGCGTGGTCGACGGCTCACGCTTCGAGGAATTCAAGCCGCTGTACGGTCCGACCCTGATCACCGGCTGGGCCTCGATCCACGGCTATCCCATCGGCATCCTGGGCAATAACGGCGCCCTGTTTCCGGAGTCGGCCGAGAAGGCAGCGCAGTTCATCCAGCTGTGCAACCAGATCGATGTGCCGCTGCTGTTCCTGCACAACATCACGGGCTTTCTGGTCGGCACCGACTTCGAGCAGAACGGCATCACCAAGAACGGCTCGAAGATGATCAATGCCGTCTCCAACTCGACCGTGCCGCACATCTCGGTGATCGTCGGTGCGTCGTATGGCGCCGGCAACTACGGCATGAGCGGGCGCGGCTTCGGGCCGCGCTTCACCTTCATCTGGCCGACCGCCAAGATCGCGGTGATGGGGCCCAAGCAGATGGCCGGCGTCATGACCATCGTGCAGCGGGCCTCCACCGAACGACGCGGCGAGGTGTTCGATGAAGCGGCCAATGAGAAGCGTGTGGCGGCGGTCGAGCACTGGGCCGAGGAGCGCTCCAAGGGGTTGTATGCCACCTCGCGCATCTCTGACGACGGCATGATCGACCCGCGCGATACGCGCACCGTGATCGGCATCGCCCTGTCGGCCTGCCACAACAAGACGATTGCAGGCACCAAGGAGTACGGCACATGGCGGATGTGACCCTCAAACCGATCCGTCGACTGCTGGTTGCCAACCGCGGCGAGATCGCTCGGCGCATCCTGCGAACCGCCCACACGATGGGCATTGCCACCGTGGCGATCTACGCCGACGGCGATCGCGACGCGCCCTTCGTGCGCGAGGCCGATACCGCCGTGGCGCTGGGCGGGCGCACCTCGGCGCAGACTTATCTGGACATCGGCAAGGTGATCGACGCTTGTCGCCGTTCGGGCGCGGATGCGGTGCACCCGGGCTACGGCTTTCTGTCCGAGAACGCCGCCTTCGCGCAGGCCGTGATCGATGCCGGGCTCACCTGGGTCGGCCCGGCCCCTGACGCCATCCGCGGCATCGGCGACAAGCTGGCCGCCAAGCGGCTGATGCAGACGGTCGGCGTGCCGACCCTGGACGCACATGAACTCGTCGAAGGCGCCGACGCGAGCGCCGCAGCCGCGAAGATCGGTTATCCGGTGCTGATCAAGGCGGCCGGCGGGGGCGGTGGGCGCGGCATGCGCATCGTGGAAAACCCCGCACAGCTGGAGGCCGCGATTGCCGGTGCCCGGCGCGAAGCCACGGCGGCATTCGGCAACGGCACGGTGTTCCTCGAGCGCTGGCTGACCGCCTCGCGTCACGTGGAAATCCAGGTCCTGGGCGACCGGCACGGCAACCTGGTACATCTGTTCGAGCGCGAATGCTCGATCCAGCGACGCCATCAGAAGATCATCGAGGAAGCGCCCTCGCCAGCGCTGGACCCCGAATTGCGCGAACGCATGGGCCAGGCCGCGGTCGCCGCCGTGCGGGCCATCCACTACCACTCGGCCGGCACGGTCGAGTTCCTGCTGTCAGGGCGCGAGTTCTTCTTCCTGGAGGTCAATACCCGACTGCAAGTGGAGCATCCGGTCACCGAATCGATCACCGGCCTGGACCTGGTGCGCGAGCAGATCCGGATCGCCGAGGGCGAGCACCTGGGCTATGGCCAGCAGGATCTGCGCATCACCGGCCATTCGATCGAGGCGCGACTGTGTGCCGAGAATCCGGCCAGGCAGTTCCTGCCGACACCCGGACGCATCGACGTCTGGGAACCCGCCCTGGGTGAAGGCGTGCGCTTTGACTCGGGCATCGAGTCCGGCAGCGAGATCGCGATCGAGTTCGACCCCATGATTGCCAAGGTGATCGTGCATGCGCCGACGCGCCGCGAGGCTGCGGCACGCCTGGCACGCGCACTGGAAACCACCCGGCTGCAAGGCATCACCCACAACCGCGATTTCCTGGTGTCCACGCTGCGCTCGCCGGAATTTCTGGCCGGTGACACCACCACCGACTTCATCGAGCGGGTCAAGCCGGCACCGGTGCGTCTGCATTCGCCCCAGGCACTGGCCATGGCAGCGATTGCCGCGGCCCTGCACGGCGCGATGCAGCGTCGCGCGAAGGCCCGCGTGCTGGGCACCCTGCCCTCAGGCTGGCGCAATTCGAAGATGCCAGCGCAGCAGGCGAGCTTTCGCATCGGGGGCAAGGGCACGGGCGGCCATGAAATCGGGGTGTCCTATGCCATGCAGCGCGACGGCAGTGTGATGCTCGACGTGAAACAGGGCGAACACCACGGCTCGCATCGCGCACTGATCCGGTCGGCCGATGCCCAGGCCATCGAACTGGAGATCGATGGTCAGCGCAGCCGCGTGGCCGTGACCGCCGAGGGCGCACGTCGCTTGCTGCACGGTGAGTTCGGCGATCTCGAGCTCATCGAGCAGCCGCGCTTCGGTCGCGCCGATCGCGCCACGTTCAGCGGCGGGCTGCAGGCACCGATGCCCGGCCGCGTGCTGTCGATCGCGGTCAAGGATGGCCAGACGGTCGAACGCGGTCAGCTGCTGCTGATCCTGGAAGCGATGAAGATGGAACACCGCATCACCGCGCCGTCCGATGGCGCGGTCAAGGCACTGAAGGTGGCCGAGGGCGAGCAGGTCGCCAATGGCGCCGTGCTGGTCATGCTCGAAGAAAAGAAGCACTGACAAGGAAACGATGATCATGGCAGGAACCGAAGCCACGCTTTACGCGGTCGAACAGGGCGCCGCATGGATCACCCTCAATCGGCCGGACAACCGCAATGCCTTGTCGGCCGTGCTGGTCAACGAACTGGCCGCCCACTTCGATGCCGCCCAGGCCGATCCCGCTGTGCGAGCCATCGTGCTCACCGGGAATGGCCCTGCGTTTTGCGCCGGCGCCGATCTGAAGAACCCGCCTGGATCGGCCACCGAGGGCAAGACCTCGGTGAGCCTGCACGAAATCCTCAAGCGGATGATGGACAGCCCCAAGCCGGTGATCGCAGCCGTCAATGGCGCGGCGTTTGCCGGCGGCCTGGGCCTGGTCGGCGCGGCCGACATCGTGATCACCGCCGAAGATGCTCCCTACAGCTTTTCCGAGGTCCGCATCGGCGTGATTCCGGCCATCATCGCCGTGGTCTGCGTGCGCAAGCTCGGCCGCCATCACGCCATGAAGCTGTTCATGACCGGCGAGCGATTCAGCGGCACTCAGGCCGTGAACATGGGCCTGGCGCACCGGGCCGTGCCCGAGGCGCAATTGCGCGCGGCGGTCCGCGAAGAAATCGAGATGATCCGCCTGGGCGGCCCGATCGCAGTGGCCGAATGCAAGAAGCTGGTGGCCCGCGTGCCGGAATTGAGCATCGACGACGGCTTCGC
>JBILSK010000379.1:0-3379 GCA_044372165.1 Burkholderiaceae bacterium
CGCCGAGCGCAAGGCGAAGTCGAGGGCGATCCCGCCAAACACGACGGCGCCGAACCAGGTGTTGTGGTTGAACGCTCGAAAGCATCCCTCACGGCTGCGGTGACGAATGAGGGTCCAGTGGTACAGGGCGATGGCAGCAGCCACGACAAGACCGGCGTACCAGGCCAAGCCGGCGCCCGATAGCACGCCAGCCAGAGCCAGCAGACCCAGCGCCGCAGCATAGGAAAGCATGACGGCCAGGACGTCGAATCGACCGAAGGTGATGGCCGAGGTGCGGATGCCGATCTTCAGGTCGTCCTCGCGGTCGACCATGGCGTACTCGGTGTCGTAGGCGATGGCCCAGAAGATATTGGCCACCAGCATGACCCAGGCCACCATCGGAACTTGTCCCTGCAAGGCCGCAAAGGCCATTGGAATGCCGAAGCCGAAGGCGATCCCCAGATAGGCCTGGGGCAAGGCGAAAAACCGCTTGGTGAAGGGGTAGCTGCCGGCGAGAAACGCGGCCACCGCGGCCAGTGCCCAGGTCAGCCGGTTCATGGGCAGCACCAACAGCAGCGCCAGCAGGGACAGCCCGACGAATATCCACAGGGCTTCCGAGGCGCGCAGCAGCCCCGCCGTCAAGGGGCGATCCCGGGTGCGTTGCACGTGGCGATCGAAGTCGCGATCGGCCCAGTCGTTGATGGCGCAGCCCGCCGAGCGCATGAGGACCGTTCCAAGGCAAAACGCAATCAACTCGTAAGCGGGCGGCACGCCCCGGGCCGCACACCACAAGGCCCAGAGGGTGGGCCAGATGAGCAGCAGCGTGCCGATCGGGCGATGCAACCGGACCAGGCGGGCATAGAGCACCCAGCGCGGTGGGGTCGATCCGCCGCCGCCTGTTTCGCGGCCGTGCGCCGACTCGCTGGAATGGGACCCTGCACTCATCGCGCGATGATAACCGCGGGAACCGCGGGAGTACGCTCAACGGGTGTGCGGCCGCACGCGCTGCGAGCCCTCTGCACCGGGTCTTGCTGCGGCATCCGGCGGCGCTCCCGGCAAGACGCGGCCCCGCGCTGCGTCGCCCGTCGCTGACTCGCCTTGCACGGTCAATCCGGCAGCGGCCATCTTGCGGATGCTGGATTCACCCACGCCGCGAACCCGCACCTGCAGGTCATCAAGACTGCGAAAAGGTCCGCGGGCCCGCTCATCAACAATGCGCTGAGCCAGACGCGGGCCCACGCCTGTCACCGTCCGCAATTCGTCGAGCTTGGCCGTGTTCGCGTTGACCACCGCGCCCACCGCATCCACCGACATCAACACCGCCACCAATCCACTGAGCATGCGCTTCATGACGCCCCTCCTTGTTGAAGAATGGTAGGGGGCAGGGGTTCGTGCGCGCTGCACGAACGGCCTATGACTGAAGGCCTATTGCGTGTCCGAGGGGATTCGGCATCGGGGGGACAGGGCGCGGTCAGGCTGCGCCGTCGGACTCGAGCTCTTCGGTGCGCCGCGGTGCATAGGTGTCCCAGCGGCTGCATCCCGGGCACTGCCAGTAATGGCGCCTGGCCTTGAACCCGCAGTGTCCGCACACGTATCGCGACAGCCGGTTGGCCTGACGTCGGATCAGGACAGCCGACAGGGCCATGTCGGCCTCATGCGCATCACTGCTGGCCCCGGAGGTCGACGTCACGGTTCGACGCAATTCAAGCAGCTGCTGCAGGCCCAGCAGGGACGGATTGCGCTCGAGGGCCTGTCGAAGCCAGGCGACTGCCGCCTCGCTGCCATCGCGGCGCGCGCGCGCCTGCGCGATGGCCCGCAAGGCATCGACCGGCGGCGGCTCGCCCAGCATGGCCTCGAGGTCGGCAATGCCCGCAGACAGACGCCCCAGGCGTTCGTGAGCGTCCAGCCAGCGATCCGCGATCAAAGCCAGATGTGCCGGACTGACCCGCGCCAGCTCGGTCCAGGCTGCGACCGCTGCCTCGCAGTCATCGGCGGCCATCGCCGCCTCGCCGCGCAGCAACCAGGGTCGAGGGTGCTTGCGATCGGCCTCGAGGGCATGGTCGATCTCGCGCGCGATCTGCGCCTGGCGCTCCGGGGAGGCGGGCGTGCTGGCACCCAGCGCCTGCTGCGCCAGCTCGCAGTGCAGATGGGCAATCAGCGGCTGCAGGTCATCCCGGCCTTCGCCTTGAAGCCGCGCCGCCAGTGCGATCGCTTGTGGCCAGTCCCGCACGGTCTGGGCGATGTCCAACCGATGCCGCAAGGCCGCGCCCGCGTAGGTGGTCGACTCCAGTCGGATGAAGGCGTCCTCGGCACGGTCGAGCAGGCCGGCGCGCAGGAAATCCTGACCCAACTCGAACAAGGCGTGCTCACGTTGCGCGGCGGGCAAGCCGGCTCGGTCAACCAGATTCTGGTGCACTCGAATCGCCCGATCAGTCTCGCCGCGACGGCGCAGGAGATTGCCCAGCGCGAAATGCAGTTCGACGGTCTCGGGATCGACCTTCATGACGTCCACAAAGGCGTCGATCGCCTTGTCGGACTGCTCATTGAGGAGATAGTTCAGGCCCTTGAAGTAGGCATCGGGCACCTGCGAAGAGGCTCGGGCCGCGTGACGACTCTCGATTCGATGAGCCAGCCAACCCAGCGCGAAGAACAGCGGAATCGCCAGCAACCACCAGAGTTCGAATTCCATCGCGCGTCTGCGTCAGGCACCACCCGACCCTGCTGCACGAGCGACCACCGCCGTATCGGGCGGCGCGCTTGCATCGGGGACGGGGAGCGTGCGCTTGAGTGCGGCAATCTCCCGGTTGCGGCGCAGCACCATCGACATGGTCGCCAGAACGCCCAGCAGCGCACCCAGTGCAAAGAAAGCCAGCAGGAACAGCACGAGCGGCGCTCGCCATTCGAACTGCGTGATGCCGAAGAAGCGCAGCGTCGCGGTATCGGTGTTGGACAAGGCGAAGCCGACCATCAGGAGAAAGACGCCCAGACGGATCAGCCAGGTGAGCACGCCCATGATGTCAGGCCAGCCCGCGGGCCTCAGGACTCGTCGGCCGTGCGGGCATGCACGTCGACGCGTTCGCGCAACTCCTTGCCCGGCTTGAAATGAGGGACCCGTTTTTCGGGTACCTCGACGCGCTCCCCGGACTTGGGGTTGCGTCCCACCCGGGGCGGGCGATGCGACAGGGCAAAACTGCCGAACCCACGGATCTCGATCCGGTTTCCAGCGGCCAGGGTGCTGGCCATGGCCTCGAGAATGGTCCTCACCGCGAACTCCGCATCCTTGGCGACGAGCTGAGGATAGCGCTCGGCCAAGCGGCCGATGAGCTCCGACTTGGTCATCGTCCCGGGGGACAGCTGATCGTCGATGTCGAACATGGCGTCAGTCGATTCGGGGTCGGGG
>JBILSK010000380.1:0-3377 GCA_044372165.1 Burkholderiaceae bacterium
CGCAATCAGGACAAGCACGTGCTCTTCGTGCAACTCGGTGTGCTCGCGGGCGGCGAGCCCTGCCTGCACGCGAATGCCGAGCATGGCCTGCCGGTCTCGGTCCCCTTGAGGACACAGGATGACGCGGGTGTGCAAGCAGCCCTGTCAGCCTTGCAACGTCAGTTCGACAGGCCGCTTGCGGTCTTTCCGCATGGAGAGATCGTGGGGCGGATGCGTTCCTTGAGCAGCGTGCCGGAGATCAGCCTGTGCCCCCAGGCCTATCAGCCGGTCCTGGAATGTCCCGAGGCGCTCTTGAACCGCAGCCGCGGGACGCACTCGAACAGTGACATCCTGTCGCCCCACCTGCGGCATCTCGAAGCCGAGAGCATTCACATCCTGCGCGAGGCAGTCGCCGATGCGCGTAACCCCGCGATGCTCTATTCCATCGGCAAGGACAGCGCGGTGATGCTGCATCTGGCGCGCAAGGCCTTCTTTCCGGGCAAGCCGCCATTCCCCTTGGTGCATGTCGATACGCGGTGGAAATTCCAGGAGATGTACCTGTTTCGCGACTTCATGGCGAAGCGTTCCGGCATGGAGCTGATCGTTCATGTCAATCCGCAGGCGATCGAGCGCGACATCAATCCTTTCGTTCATGGCTCTGCACTGCACACCGACATCACCAAGACCGAGGGCTTGAAGCAGGCCCTGGATCAGCACCGCTTCGATGTGGTCTTCGGTGGCGCACGTCGTGATGAAGAGCGATCGCGCGCCAAGGAGCGCGTGTTCTCCGTGCGCAGCGAGACGCACCGATGGGATCCCCGCAACCAGCGCCCAGAGCCCTGGGATCTGTACAACACACGCAAGCGCCAGGGCGAAAGTCTGCGGGTGTTTCCCTTGTCCAACTGGACCGAGCTCGATGTCTGGCAATACATCCTGAACCAGCGGATTCCTGTGGTGTCGCTGTATTTCGCCCAACCCAGGCCGGTGGTGCTGCGACCCGACATGATCATGATGGTCGACGACGATCGCTGCCGCTTGAAGGACAGCGAGCGCATCGAGCTTCGCACCGTGCGATTCCGGACCCTGGGTTGCTATCCGCTCAGCGGTGCGATCGAATCGAACGCGCAGACCGTGGAGGACATCCTGGTCGAACTCATCCATGCGCGACAGTCCGAGCGCCAGGGCAGGGTGATCGATCACGATGGCGCGGGTTCGATGGAACGCAAGAAGCAGGAGGGCTACTTCTGATGGGCGCGCGACCCAGGCTCGACGATTCGACACCGACGCAGGCGCTGCAGACCTGGCTTGCGCGGCAGTCCCAGCAGGACTTGCTGCGGTTCATCACCTGCGGCAGCGTCGACGATGGCAAGAGCACCCTGATCGGCCGACTGCTCTGGGAAAGCCAGCAGGTCATGGATGATCAATGGCAAGCCCTTCAAGCCGACTCGAAGCGTCACGGTACACAAGGTGCGGACATCGATTTCGCATTGCTGGTCGACGGACTCAGTGCGGAGCGCGAGCAGGGCATCACCATCGATGTCGCGTATCGGCATTTCGCGACGCCGCGGCGGCGCTTCATCGTGGCCGACACGCCGGGGCATGAGCAATACACCCGCAACATGGTGACTGGTGCGTCGACTGCCGATGCCGCGGTGCTGCTTGTCGATGCCAGGCAGGGGCTGATGACCCAGACCCGCCGACATGCGAGTCTCGTGACCCTGATGGGCTTGCGACACGTGGTGCTGGCCATCAACAAGATGGATCTGGTCGACTATCAGGAATCAGTCTTTCAGGAGATTCGAGAGGCCTTTTCCAGCCTGCCCCAAGTGGCAGGCCTGGCAAGCCTGGTGGCAATTCCAGTCTCGGCACTGCGCGGCGACAACATCGTCGAGGCCTCGGCCAACATGCCCTGGTACTGCGGTCCGACGCTGCTCGAGTGTCTCGAAACCGTTGAAGTGGGCCGCACGCAGAGCGATCGCCCGGTCTTTCCGGTGCAGTGGGTCAATCGCCCGAACGCGGATTTCCGTGGACTCAGCGGCACCCTCGCCGAGGGGCAGTTGCAGACCGGTGATGCGATCCGAGTGACAGCGTCGGGGCAGACGGCACGCATCGACCGCATCGTGACCCTGGAGGGCGACCTGCCGGTCGCGAGCGCAGGTCAAGCGATCACCCTGGTCCTGGACCATGAGCTCGACGTCGCACGAGGCGATGTGCTGAGCTTGAGCGACCGCCCGCTCGAGATGACCGATCGCTTCGAAGCCACGCTGGTCTGGATGCACGAGGAGGCCGGACTCACCGGACGGGCCCTGGAGATCAAGCTGGGGCATCAATGGGCGGGTGCGAGCATCGCGTCCCTCGGCGAGCGGCTCGATGTCCTCACGCAGAAAGGCGAGCCTTGCACGGAGCTTGCGCTGAACGATATCGTGACCTGCGAACTGAGCTTGAGCCGGCCGCTGGTCTTCGATCGCTACGATCAATGCCGCGCGTTGGGGTCCTTCATCCTGGTCGATCGCGTGACCCAGGCGACCGTGGCCCTGGGCATGATCCGCAGCAACCTGAGGTCTGCCGGCAATCTGCATCGGCAATCGCTGAGCATCACCCGGTCCCACCGCGAGCGCTTGAACGGACACGTCGGCCAGGTCCTGTGGTTCACCGGTCTGTCCGGTGCCGGAAAGTCCACGATTGCCAATCTTCTTGAGCAGCGTTTGCACGCCCAGGGTTACCGGACCTACCTGCTTGATGGCGACAACGTGCGTCAGGGTTTGAACCGTGATCTGGGCTTCAGCGACACCGATCGCATCGAGAACATTCGTCGCGTGGCTGAAGTGGCGGGCCTCATGATGGATGCCGGTCTGATCGTGCTGACGGCCTTCATCAGTCCGTTTCGTGCCGAGCGTGAACTCGCCCGCTCATTGATCGGCCCGGATCGCTTCAGCGAGATCCATGTCGACACGCCGCTGGAAGTGTGCGAGCAACGCGACCCGAAGGGCCTCTATCGCAAGGCACGCGCAGGGCTGCTGCCCAACCTGACCGGAATTGGCAGTCCTTACGAAGTGCCCGAGCGACCCGATTTCATCGTCCGATCCGAGCAAGCGCTTGCAGCTCAGCTGGATGCTCTGGCGGATCTGATTGTGCGGGTGTGAGTGCTCAACGCAGGCCATGTGCCCTGCAAGTCGGTGCCAGCTTTGACCCAGGACTGGCAGGGAGACGCTATCGACATCGCCATGATCAATTCCGCGAGCGCGCTGCCGCTTTACAAGGCGGGGCGAATCAAGGTTTAGTCAGAGATGGGCTCCCTGAAAGCGGACTGCGACCGCGTCAAGCTTGTTACATTTCTCCTCACGGCTGTCGACATTTCTTGCGCTGCTTTTTGCATCGAGTCACGCAATGAATCGGCC
>JBILSK010000381.1:0-3361 GCA_044372165.1 Burkholderiaceae bacterium
CGTGCGGGCTTTTCCGTTTTCAGCCCGCCTGGCGTGGGCAATGGGCGGACGATTGCTCTTTCAGGCCTGCCTGCTCCGGGCGCTTGCGTGCCTGCACCGTCGCCCGGCGTTCGGCAAAGAAGGCCCGCAGCAGGCTCACGCTCTCCTCGGCCAGCACGCCGCCCTGGGTCTGCGCGTGGTGGTTCAGCCGTGTCTCGGCGAACAGGTCCACCACGCTGCCGCAGGCTCCGGTCTTGGGGTCGGGTGCGCCCCAGATCACCCGGCGAATGCGCGCATGCTGGATCGCGCCTGCACACATTGCGCAGGGCTCCAGGGTCACGTACAGATCGCAGCCCGGCAGCCGATAGTTGCCCAACGCCTGTCCGGCGGCTCGAAGGGCCGTGATCTCGGCGTGGGCGGTGGGGTCGCACGAACCGATCGGACGATTGAATCCGGTCGCGATCACCTTGCCGTCGCGCACCACCACCGCGCCGACCGGCACTTCGCCATGCGCGGCCGCTTCGCGCGCCTGCGCCAGGGCCAGGCGCATCAGGGCCGCGTCGTCCTCAGCCACGAGACCGCCGAGCTGCGAGTTCGGCGGCCGCATGAATGGCTGCTCTCACCCGGTTGTAGGTGCCGCACCGGCACAGGTTGGTGATGACCCGGTCGATGTCTTGATCGCTCGGCCTGGGGATGTCGCGCAGCAGGGCCGCTGCCGCCATGATCATCCCCGACTGGCAGTAGCCGCACTGGGCCACGTCCTGCTCCAGCCAGGCTTGCACGACCGGATGCGTCGGATCGGCAGCCAGGCCCTCGATGGTGGTGATCGCCTGCCCGCTGCCGATGGCCGCCAGGGGGATCACGCAGCTGCGCACCGGCGCGCCGTCCAGATGGACCGTGCAAGCACCGCACTGCGCGACACCACAGGCGTATTTCGTTCCGGTCAGGCCGAGCTGCTCGCGGATGATCCACAGCAGAGGGGTTGCCGGGTCCGCCTGCACCTCCAGGATCTGCCCGTTGACATTGAGTGTTGTCATGGCGTCGTGGACATCAGGGCAGGCGCAGATAGGACTGGGTGAGTGCGATGAAGTCCTCCATGCATGGGTCGGAGCCAGTTTCCTCGGCCACGATGCGGGCGGCGGACGGGGCGATGTCGGCGGCCTGCCGGGCATCGAGGAACAGCAGTCGCGAGCGCCGCGCCAGGACATCGCTCACCGTGCAGGCGTACTCGTGGCGCACGGCAAAACGCAGCATGGCCTCGCTCAGTCCCGGGGCCAGCCATCGATCGGCACCCGGCAGGGCGTTGACCTGCTCGGCCTCGTCGCCATACAGATGCAGACCGGGCGGCGCGCTGATCGGCACGCGCGGGACATCCTGTCGGCCACCGACCAGCCGCAAGGTTGCCGTGGCGCCCGCCGGCCGGCGTTCCAGCAGACCCTGATCTTCGCAGGCAGCCAGCACCGATTCGGCCATTGCTCGACAAGTGGTCCACTTGCCGCCGGTCACGCTCACCAGACCCGACGGGCTGCACAGCACGGTGTGCTCTCGGCTGATTCGCCGCGTGGGGCCCGAGGCCTCGCCCGCGCCATGAGGCGAGACCAGCGGACGCAGGCCGACCCAGGCGCTGCGCACGTCCTGCCGTTGGGGCGCGCGGGTGAGCACCTGTGCCGCCTCGTCGAGCAGGAAATCGATCTCTTCCTGCAAGGGGCGCGGCTCGATTGGCAGCTCCTGGCGGGGCGTATCGGTGGTGCCAAGCACAACGCGACCCAGCCACGGCACGGCAAACAGCACCCGTCCATCCCGGGTCCTGGGCACCAGCAAGGCATGGTCACCCGGCAGCAGATCGCGATCGAAGACCAGATGCACGCCCTGGCTCGGGGCGACCAGGGTCTGCACGGCGCGTCCGCCGGTTCGGGCATCGAGCGCGCGAAGATGGTCCACCCAGACCCCGGTGGCATTGACCACGCAGGCCGCTTTCAGATCGAAGGCGGCGCCGCTCAGGGTATCGCGACAGCGCACCCCGCTCACCTTGCCGGCTTCATGCAGGAGCGTGTTGACCTCCAGGTGATTGACCAGCAAGGCGCCGTGTTCGGCGGCGGTGCGTGCGATGGCAATGGCCAGGCGGGCATCGTCGAACTGACCGTCCCAGAAGCGCACGCCGCCGCGCAGCCCGGCAGTCCGCAGCGTAGGCAGGGCCTGCAGGGTCTGGCCCCGATCGAGGCCGACCGTGTCGGCGATCGAGGCCGCACCAGCCAAGGCGTCGTACAGACGCAGCCCGGTGCCATAAAAGGGGCGCTCCCAGAAGCGATAGGCCGGCATCACGAAGGGCAGCGGCTGCGCGAGGTGGGGCGCGTTGTGCAGCAGTGCGGTGCGCTCGTGCAAGGCCTCGCGCACCAGATGGATGTTGCCCTGGGCCAGATAGCGCACGCCACCGTGCAGCAACTTGGTCGCCCTGGACGAGGTGCCCTCGGCGAAATCATGGCTGTCCAGCAGCGCGACGCGATGGCCGCGCACTGCGGCATCCAGGGCCACCGACACGCCTGTGGCGCCGCCCCCGACCACCAGCAGATCGAATGGCTCGGCCGTACGCAAGTTTTCCAGCAGCTCGGCGCGACGAGTGGACAGTGGCATGCTCGAGGGATTCATCAGAGCTCAGCGCCCGAAGGAAAAGCTCAGTCCGGGCGGCTGAGTGCTGCTGGCCGAGTGCAGTGCCATGATCTGGGTGATCAACAGGAAGGTCGCCTTGGAGTCCACGTCGTTGTCGGCAATGTAGTAGTGGTGATCGCGAAAGGGAATCACCACACTCGCGTCGCGGGGTGATTCCCTGGACACCAGCACCTCGAAGATTCGGGACAGCATTTCCTCGCGCAGATCCTCGGTCTCGATGTCGCGGCTGAGCGCGCGGACTTTTCCGGCCTTCTGATGGACGTCCGGCACATCCACTCCCCAGGACAGATAGGTGAGCGCGGCGATCATCGGTCGGGTCGAAATGCTGATCGCATCGGTGCGGCGCTGCGTGCCGCCAGGAATGATCCGGAAATTTGCGCGATTTCGGTCCAGCCCCAGCAGGTCCATCACCCGGGCGGTGGCGACGTCGTCTTCAGGCGCACTCAGGAAGCGTAGCTGCACGCCGCCCTCGGGTGCTGCGGCAAGCTCGATCAGGTGCCGTCGCTGCAGCAAGGTCAGCATCTGGAGCGCCTCGCGGAACTGTCTGAATCCGGGCTCCTTTCGCACCTTCAGGTCATCGATGCTGGGATCATTGCGCAGACCGTTCATCTGTTCGACCGTGACCATGAACACCCGCTCCAGGGTCCAGCCCGCGTTGATCCCGAGCAGCAGCAGCTCGGGGTTCATGGGCGTCATCATCTGGCGCACGAAGCGT
>JBILSK010000024.1:0-11036 GCA_044372165.1 Burkholderiaceae bacterium
CCTGCTCCGATGCCTCTCGATTCCACCCGCATTCAACGCCTCGCCGACCGCCTCGAGTCGGTGCTCGCCCGCGTCGACACGCTGCTGCCGCAGACCCAGGCACCTGATTGGGACGCCGCCGTGGCCTTCCGCTGGCGGCGCCGCTCCAGCGGCCTGGGGTGGCAGTCCTGGCTGCAACCGGTGCGCCATCGTTCCTCGATCGCCCTGGCCGACCTGCAGAACATCGACGAAGCCAAGAAGCTCATCAAGCGCAACACGCGCCAGTTCGTCGAAGGCCGTCCGGCCAACAATGTGCTGTTGACCGGCTCGCGTGGCACCGGGAAGTCCTCGCTCATCAAGGCCTGCCTGAATGCCTATGCCAGGCAGGGCCTGCGCCTGATCGAAGTCGACAAGGCCGACCTGGTCGACCTGCCCGACATCGTCGATCTGGTCGCGGAGCGGCCCGAGAAGTTCATCGTGTTCTGCGACGACCTGTCCTTCGAGGAAGGCGAGGCCGGCTACAAGGCGCTGAAGGTGGCGCTGGACGGATCGGTGGCGGCGGCCTCGGAGAATGTGCTGATCTACGCGACCAGCAATCGCCGCCACCTGATGCCCGAGCGCATGAGTGAGAACCTCGAGGCTCACCACACCGAGGACGGAGAGATTCATCCCGGCGAGACATCGGAAGAAAAGATTTCTCTGTCGGAGCGGTTCGGACTGTGGGTGAATTTCTATCCCTTCCGTCAGGATGACTACCTCGGCGTGGTGGCGCACTGGTTGCAGCACTTCGGCTGCCCTGCCAACGAAATCGATGCCGCGCGTGGCGATGCCCTGCGCTGGGCGCTGGAGCGCGGCTCGCGCTCGGGGCGCGTCGCCTGGCAGTTTGCCCGCGACTGGGCGGGCAGCCATGCCCCGGTCAAGCCTGCGTCGGCGGCAGTGCGCGGCGCAAAGCGCGCGCGCTGATGCAGCGATGACGAAAGTCGTCGATGTGGCCGTCGGCGTCATCGAGCGTCCCGACGGACTGGTCCTGCTGGCGCTGCGCCCACCCGGGCGCCCGTATGAGGGCTACTGGGAGTTTCCGGGCGGCAAGGTCGAAGCAGGCGAAGCGATCGGCGACGCACTGGCCCGCGAGCTGCACGAGGAGCTCGGCATCGATGAGGTGGTCTCGGTACCGTGGATCGTCGTCCACCACGCCTATCCCCATGCGACGGTGCGGCTGTTCTTTCGCCGAGTGCGCCAGTGGCAGGGCGCGCCGGTCTCGCGCGAAGGGCAGGCGCTTGCCTGGCGCCCGCCCGGTGACCTGGGTCTGGCGCCGCTGCTGCCGGCCTCGCTTGCCCCGATCCGCTGGTTGTCCCTGCCACCGATCTATCGGCTGTCATGTGCCGGCGTGATGGGGCGCGAGGCCTTCGAGCAGGCGCTCGATCGCGCGCTCACCCGACACGAGCAGGACGCTCAGACCACAGCGAACCCTCCCCTGTGGCTGCAGGTCCGCGAGCCGGATCTGGCGCCCGCTGACTTCAAAGCCCTGTGCGCTCGCCTGATCGACTGGCGCACGCATCGTCCCCTTCGATTGATCCTCAGCAGCAGGCATCCCCTGGATGCCTTGCAGGGCCTGGCCGATGGCGTGCATCTGACCTCGCGTGACCTGCTTGCCGCGGTATCCCGGCCTTCGGTCGAGTGGGTGGGGGCCTCCTGCCATGACGCGGCGCAGGTGTCGGCAGCGGCCGATCTGGGCTGCGATTTCGCCGTCGTCGGCCCGGTGGCGCCCACGGCCAGCCACCCGGGTGCAGACGGCATCGGCTGGTCAGGGTTTGCCCAGGCGGTGCAGGGCACGCGCCTGCCGATCTATGCCCTGGGTGGCATGGCGCCTGCAGATCTCGAGTCGGCGCGCCGGGCAGGGGCCCAGGGCGTCGCACTCATGCGGGCCGCCTGGCGCTGAGCGCGCTCAGTCGCGCGGTGTGTGCCAGCCTGACGGTTGGCTGTCGGGTGCGTCCGGTTCCCCGTCAGGGTCGGGGGATTCGACGGGAATAGAGTAGGCGCCACTGGCCCACGCGCCGAGATCGATCTGACGGCATCGCTCTGAACAGAAGGGCCGCCAGCGGTTGGCCGGCGAATACTCGGACTTCTGCTTGCATGTCGGGCAATCGACGAGCGGCATGGGGGCGCGGGCGTTCAGGGTCTCAGAGCGTGCACAAGGACAACTCGAACTCGACGGTCCCATCGAAGGGGCGTGGCCGAAGATCGCCGCCCTGCATGGTGAAGCGTATCCAGAGCATGTACTTGTTGGCCGAGATCTCGGGAATGGCGCCGGTCGCCGCATCGACGCGAATCTGCAGCATGTGGAAGGCCTTGCCACCGAGCGCTTGCTGGTAGTTGCCCTGCTGGGTGGACACGACGCTCCCCTGGGCCGATTCCCGCAGCAGTCTGAGCACGATGGCCAGACTTTCGCGCAGCGGACCGAAGGGGGCAATCCAGCCGGCCATGTCACGCTGGCGGCTCTGGCTGTCTCGGTGCTGCCAGGCGTGGTAAGACGGCAGGTCGAACTCGCAGGTCCCGCCCGCAATGCCGGCGCGGTTGCGGATGCTCATCAACCATTCGTTGTCGCGCAGATGCTGGCCGGTCTTGCCGGCCGCACTGCTCAGGCTGTGCAGGGCCTGGTCGATCTGGTCGAGGACGGCGGCCAGCGCTTCGCTCGAGACTGCGGGATTGTCACGAAACGCCAGCAAGCTCTGGCGTTGGCGCTCGAGTTCCTGCAGCAGGTCCGACTTGAGGTCGGCACGCGCCGACACCTCGAGGATCTCGAACAGCGTGGTCAGTGCGACGTGATGCTCCAGGGGACCGGCCTGAGTGGCGAAGTGTTCGAGGCGAGCGAACAGATCCTCAAGCCTGAGCAGCGTGCGGATCCGTTCGTTCAGCGGGTATTCGTAGAGGATCAACGAGCCACTCGTTCAAGTCACGCGCCAGGGGCCAATCACAGCGAGAACATTCTGAATCATACGCCCGACGACGACAAACCGCGGTACAGGGCGTCGATCCGCGCGATCTGGGCAGGCAGCGCCTCGGGCCCGCCGCCATTGTCGACCACGTCGTCAGCCACCGCGAGCCGCTGCTCGCGGGTGGCCTGGGCGGCCATGATGGCGTCGACCTGCTCCCGGGGCAGCTGACTGCGGCGCATGACACGCTCGACCTGGACTTCGGGGGGGCAGTCGACCACCAGGATCCGGTCATGTCGGCCGCGCCCCTTGCCGCCTTCGACCAGCAGGGGAATGGCGACCAGCACATAGGGCGCGCCGGCTCGCAGCGCAGCCGCAATGCCGGCTTCGGTGTGCTGCCGGATCAGGGGGTGGAGGATCGCTTCGAGGCGCTTGCGAGCGAGCGGATCGGAGAAGGCCAGCGCCCGCATCGCGGAGCGATCCATCCGACCGTCGGCGGCAATCATCGCGTCGCCGAACTCGGCGCGAATCGGGGCGATCGCGCCCCCCCCGGGCGCAGTGAGTTCGTGGGCAATGCGGTCGGTGTCGACCAGCGCCGCGCCCCGCGCGACCAGCTGGTCGGCGACGGTGCTCTTGCCACTGCCGATGCCCCCGGTCAGGCCGACCACCAGTGGCCGGGGCGAAGCGGGGCGAGTCGGGTCTGTCATCGTGGGAATCCGTGAAGAAGATCGATGTGGCCCGACAGGTGCAGCACGAGCAGGCCCGCACCCGCCAGATACGGGCCGAAGGGAATCGGGACGTCACGGCCATGGCGGCGGAACACGATCAGGGCGATGCCGACGCCGGCACCGACCACGGCAGACAGCAGCACCATGGCGGGCACGGCCTGCCAGCCAAACCATGCGCCCAGGGCGGCCAGCAGCTTGAAATCACCGTACCCCATGCCTTCCTTGCCGGTGACCAGCTTGAACAGCCAGTAGATCGTCCACAGGATGCCATAGCCTGCCATGGCCCCGATCACTGCATCGGAAATCGGTGCAAACACCGAAGCCAGGTTGAAGGCCAGGCCCAGCCACAGCAGCGGCAGGGTGAGGTCGTCAGGCAGCAGCTGCGTGTCGAGGTCGATGAAGGTGAGGGCGATCAGGAAGAAGGTGAGCAGCAGGGCGCCCGCCCCCGCGGCGGTGGCTCCGTAGCGCCAGACTGCCAAGGCTGCCAGCACGCCGGTCAGGAGTTCGACCGCCGGATAGCGAATCGAGATGGCTGCGCCACAGTGCGCGCAACGCCCGCGCAGGGCCAGCCAGGACAGCACCGGAATGTTGTGCCAGGCGGCGATCGCCGTGCCGCACTGCGGGCAGCGCGAGCGCGGGCGCAGCAGATTGAATGGCGCCCGAGCAGGCGGGTCTTCGCCGCGAATCTCTGCGGCCTGGGCTTCCCACTCGGCTTCCATCATCAGTGGATACCGGTAGATCACCACATTCAGGAAGCTGCCCACCAGCAAGCCGATGAGGCCGGCAAGACCCGCCAGCAGGCCGGGCTCGAGCAGGGACAAGGTGTTCACGACCGGGCCTGTGCGATGACGCCGCTCAGCGCGGGTAGAGCAGGGTGACCACGAACCGCAGGCCCCAGCCGTGCGGGCCACCCTGAGGTCCGTCCGCCCAGTAGCGCACGCCTGCGCCGACGCTCAACAGTTGATCGCCGATGCGGGTGACCTTGCTCACTGCAAGGTTCAAGGGCACTGACCACTGCTTCGACTCCCAGTTGTAGGTGCTTTCGGTGTTGGCGGTGAACGTCCAGGCGGTGGGCGTGCTGTAGGAAACGAAGGGCTGCACAAAGGTGGTGTTCACGTCGGGACGGGTGCTGTCACCGGCGAACGACCAGATGTGATTGCCCAGTGCCCCCCAGGTCCAGCCATGGGCCTGCTTGAGCACCACCGCGGTCGGGCCTGCGCCCCACTTCTTCGCGCTGAGCAGGTCGTCGGTGCCGGTGGGCAACAGAAAAACCGGTCCTGCGCCCCAGATCCAGCCCCCGGCGGTTGGCGCCTTGGGCGAAAAGAAGACGCTTTGCACCACATCGCCCAGCCCGCTCTGACGCCCGGCACCTGGAACGATATCGCTCTGGGTGGTGAGCGGCACGATGGTTCGGGAGATGACGTTCCAGTCGGTGCTCAGGCTGAAGGGAATCACCGGTTGGACATTGAGCGTCCAGCGGTCGCCGCCCCGTGTCGGGCCGATGTCCTGATCGTAGTTCAGCTGGATGGGCACGCTGATCAGTGCGGCCACCGGGTTGGAAAGCTTCTTGGCCAGATCGGCCGCGCCTTCCTGGGCGAAGACGAGCGGCGTGGTTGCGAGGCCAAGCGCCGCCACCAGTGCGGCGGCTGCGGATGGCGTGAAGTGAGAGCGGGACATGGGCGGCTTCCGAGCACGCGGATTGCGGCTAGAAATGGTACACCTGCGGGCGCCGTCGCTCTGCGGCAGGCAGCATGCGACCGCCCCGTTCGGAAAGCCGGAATTTTCGCTGCCAGGTCGCCGCACTGGGTGTGGCGACCGCAGGCAGATGCGTCAGGCGTTCAGATCACTTGGCCCATCTTGAAGATCGGCAGGTACATCGCGACGACCAGCCCGCCGATGAGGGTGCCCAGCACCACCATGATCAGCGGCTCGAGCAGGGACGACAGACCCGCAACGGCATCATCGACTTCGCGCTCGAAAATGTCGGCCGAGCGCGACAGCATGGCATCCAGCGAGCCCGACTCCTCGCCGATCGCCGCCATCTGCAGCACCATGTTTGGAAAGACCTTGGCATTGGCCATCGAGGTGGTGAGGCTGGTGCCCGTGGACACCTCCGATTGAATCGCTCGCGTGGCCTGCAGGTAGACGATGTTGCCCGCGGCGCCGCCCACCGAATCCAGTGCCTCGACCAGCGGCACACCGGCGGCCGACATGGTCGAGAGGGTGCGCAGCCAGCGTGCGATGGTTGCCTTGCGCACCACTTCGCCGAACACCGGCAGGCGCAGGATCAGTCGATCAGCGAAGAACTGCACGGCGGGCGAGCGTCGCCAGGCCTGGATCACCGACCAGATCGCCACGGCCATCGTGCCGAAGAGCACCAGCCAGTTGTCCACGAAGAAGTCGGACAGGGCGATGACCGCCAGCGTCGGCCCGGGCAGGTCGGCCCCGAAGCTCGCAAACACGCCCTTGAAGGCCGGAATCACGAACAGCATGATCACCGTCACCACGATGGCTGCGACCAGAACCACCGAGGCCGGATAGAACAGGGCCGAGCGGATCTTGGCGCGGATCGCCTGCATCTTCTCCTTGTAGGACGCCAGCCGCTCGAGCACGTCGTCCAGGATGCCAGCCTGCTCGCCTGCGCTCACGAGATTGCAGAACAGCATGTCGAAGTGCAGCGGATACTTCCGGAAGGCCTGGGCCATGGAGGTGCCGGTCTCGATGTCGCCACGGATGTCCGTGAACAGGCGGGCCACCGCACGGTTGTCAGTGCCTTTGGCAACGATGTCGAACGACTGCAGCAGCGGCACGCCGGCGCGCATCATGGTGGCGAGCTGGCGGGTGAACAGGGTGATGTCCTTGTCGGAGATGCCCTTGTTGCGGCGGTAGCCGGGTCGGCGCACTCGCAGCACGTTGATGCCCTGGCGACGCAGGGTCGACTTGACCACGGTCGGCGTCGCCGCGCGCATCTCGCCCCGCACCATCTTTCCGCTTCGATCGCGTCCCTCCCACTGGAAGGCGTGTTCTCGCACGATCGGTGCCGGGGCGGCCATCGGCCTGCTTGCCATGTCGAACTCCCGTTCTAGTACTAGTCGTTGGTGACGCCGAGGACTTCCTCGATCGAGGTCATGCCTGCGCGCACCTTGCGCAGACCCGATTCGCGCAAGGTCGCCACGCCGTCACGATGCGACTGCTCGGCGATCTGCAGCGAATTGCCGCCGCCGAGGATCAGTCGCTGGATGGGTTCGCTGATCGGCATCACCTGGTAGATGCCGACGCGCCCCTTGTAACCATCATTGCAACGCTCGCAGCCCACCGCCCGCCAGGGCGTCCAGACGGTGTCGAGGTCGGCCTCGCCGAAGCCTGCCGCGCGCAGTGCATCCTTGCCCAGCTCGAGCGGCTGGCGACAATGCGTGCACAGCTTGCGGGCCAGGCGCTGCGCTGTGATGAGGATCACCGACGAGGCGACATTGAAGGCCGGAATCCCCATGTGCATCATGCGCGTGAGCGTCGTCGGCGCATCGTTGGTGTGCAGGGTGGACATCACCATGTGTCCGGTCTGCGCCGCCTTGATCGCGATGTCCGCAGTTTCCAGGTCACGGATCTCGCCGACCATGATCACATCCGGGTCCTGACGCAGGAACGAGCGCAGGGCCACGGAGAACGTGAGGCCGGCCTTCTCGTTCACGTTGACCTGATTGATGCCGGGCAGGTTGATCTCGGCCGGGTCTTCAGCCGTCGAGATGTTCACGCCCGGCTTGTTCAGGATGTTCAGGCAGGTGTAGAGCGAGACCGTCTTGCCCGAGCCGGTCGGGCCGGTGACCAGGACCATGCCGTAGGGCCGCTGGATGGCGTCGAGCAGATGCTGCTTCTGATCCGGTTCGTAGCCCAGGGCGTCGATGCCCAGGCGGGTGGAGCTTGGATCGAGGATCCGCATCACGATCTTTTCGCCGAACAAGGTGGGCAGCGTCGAGACTCGCAGGTCGATCGTGCGCTGGGCCGAGACCACAAGCTTCATTCGGCCGTCCTGCGGCACGCGCTTTTCGGCGATGTCCAGTCTCGAGATCACCTTGATCCGTGAGGCAACCTTCTCCCGGATGGCCACCGGCGGCTTGCTGATTTCCTTCAGCTCACCGTCGATGCGCAGGCGGATCCGGTAGTACTTCTCGTAGGGCTCGAAGTGGATGTCCGAGGCCCCGGCATGAATGGCATCCAGCAGCACCTTCTGCAGGAAGCGCACGACCGGCGCGTCATCGATGTCGGCGCTTTCCTCGGCCCTTGCCGGGCTGGGGTCTTCCGCGGCGAACTCGACATCGAAAGTCTCGTCGATGAATTCGGACAGCTGCTGGCTGGTCGTCTGCGTGAGCCGCTCGATGAGCTTGAGCAGCTTGTCATGCTCGACGATGATCGGGTCGACCGTGGCCTGGGCCTGGAACTTCACCCGGTCGATCGCCTGCAGGTCGGTCGGATCCGACAGGAGCACCGTCAGGCGGTTGCCGCGCTTGGCGATCGGCACGATCCGGCTGTCGGCCAGCAGCTTGGTGTCGATCAGATCGACTGGCAAGGCGGCGACATCGAGTGCGCCCAGGTCCATCATGGGCAGCCCGAAAGTGTCCGAGGCAAAGCGGGCGAGCCGGTTGGCCGGAAACTCGCCGCTGGCCACGATCTCGTCGGCAAACTTCACCCTGGCCGCATCGGCACGCTGCTGGATGGCGACCGCTTGCTCAGGTCGCAGCAGATGCTGCTGGACCATCGCCCGCGCAAGGCCGGACAGCGTTCGGCCCGGCGACATGCCTGGGGCGAGCGAGCTCATGGCCGAACCTCGATGGACGAACGGGATTTCATCCGACGAAGTGTGCGACCGCCGCAGCCGATCGGGTGAGTCCATACAGACCAGCGGCGGCTGGCGGGGCGTCCGCGGCAACGTGCAGTCGGCCCTTGACCGCTTGCTACACTGCGATGTCACATACCGATGCGAGGAGACCCGCATGGAACCGTCCGGCAAGCGCCCCTCCGGCCTGCGCTCACGCGCCTGGTTCAACAACCCCGACAACCCCGGCATGACCGCGCTCTACCTCGAGCGCTACATGAACTACGGCCTGACGCTGGAGGAGCTCAAGCACAGCGGCAAGCCCATCATCGGTATCGCCCAGACCGGCAGCGACCTGTCTCCGTGCAACCGGCATCACATCGAGCTGGCCGAGCGGGTCCGCGACGGCATTCGCGATGCGGGTGGCATTCCCATGGAGTTTCCGGTGCACCCGATCCAGGAGACCGGCAAGCGGCCGACCGCAGCCCTGGACCGCAACCTGGCCTATCTGTCCCTGGTCGAGATTCTGCATGGCTACCCGATGGACGGCGTCGTGCTGACCACCGGCTGCGACAAGACCACGCCGGCGCAGCTCATGGGCGCGGCGACGGTCGACATTCCGGCGATCGTGCTGTCCGGCGGGCCGATGCTCAACGGCTATCACGGCGGTGGGCTGTCAGGGTCGGGCACCATCGTCTGGTTTGCCCGGCAGGAGCTGGCTGCCGGGCGTATCGACTACGACACCTTCCTTGAGATGGTGGCCAGCGGTGCGCCGTCGGCCGGTCACTGCAACACCATGGGCACGGCCTTGTCGATGAACAGCGTGGCCGAAGCGCTGGGCATGTCATTGCCGGGCTGCGCCGCGATCCCTGCGCCTCATCGCGACCGTCGGCAGATGGCCTACCGCACTGGACGGCGAATTGTCGAGATGGTGCACGAGGACCTGCGTCCCTCCCGGATCCTCACGCGCCAGGCCTTCGAGAACGCGATCGTTGCGTCCAGCGCCCTGGGCGCCTCGACCAACTGCCCGCCTCATGTGACCGCGATCGCGCGCCACATGGGGGTCGAGCTGGACATTCGCGACTGGGATCGCATCGGCTATTCGATTCCGCTGCTGGTCAACCTGATGCCGGCGGGGCAGTACCTGGGCGAAGATTTTCACCGCGCCGGTGGCGTGCCTGCGGTCATGCACGAGTTGCTGCGGGCGGGCACGCTTCATGCGGACGCACTCACCGTGTCCGGACGCACGGTGGGCGAGGTCTACGGCACGACTGCAACGAGCAATCCGGAGGTGATCCGCACCTGGGAGACCCCGCTGCAGACCGAGGCCGGTTTCGCCGTGATGTCGGGCAATCTCTTCGATTCGGCGGTAATGAAGACCTCGGTGATCTCGCCGCAGTTTCGGCGTCGCTATCTCGAGAATCCGACTGATCCGGATGCGTTCGAAGGGCGGGCGATCGTCTTCGAGGGCCCGGAGGACTACCACGCGCGCATCAACGACCCTGACCTGGCGATCGATGCCGACTGCCTGCTGTTCATCCGTGGCACCGGTCCGCTTGGTTACCCCGGCGCGGCCGAGGTGGTGAACATGCTGCCGCCCGACGAACTGATCAAGCAGGGCATCACTTTGCTGCCTTGCATCGGCGACGGGCGGCAATCGGGCACTTCGGCCAGCCCGTCAATTCTCAATGCGTCGCCGGAGTCGGCAGCGGGCGGCGGTCTTGCGCTGCTGCAGACGGGCGACCGCGTCCGCATCGACCTCGGTCGCCGGCGCGCTGACATCGTGATTTCCGACGAGGCGCTTGCGGCGCGCCGCGCGGCCTGGCGGCCACCGGAGCTGGTGAGCCAGACACCCTGGCAGGAATTGCAGCGACTGCACATCGGCCAGCTGTCGACGGGTGCCTGTCTGGACTTCGCCATCAAGTACCAGCGCATCGATCAGACGCGAGGTCTGCCACGCGACAATCACTGATCGATTCCCGGCTGCCCCCGAGTCGATGCATCCGTGAATCGATGCCCAGCATGACTCTGGGGCGACTTGCATTTGTGCACTGTTCCAGCTTATAAGCTCACCTTCGTGGTCGCAGGGTGTTCGAGATCCTGACGCGACAGTAAAAATCTTTTCGTGGACGGAGACGGATGGCGGACACCGGAAATACCCTGCTCAGCGTGCGGGGGGTCACAGTTCGGTTCGGCGGCATCGTTGCCCTGGATGGGGTCACCTTTGATGTGCCCAAGGGCGGTGTGTGCGGCCTGATCGGACCCAATGGCGCAGGCAAGACGACGCTCTTCAATTGCCTCAGTCGCCTGTACCAGTACCAGGACGGAGATATCCTGTTCGAGGGCAAGTCGATCACGCCCATGACCTCGCACGACATCGCCAGCCTGGGGATGGGACGCACGTTCCAGAACCTTGCGATGTTCAAGACCATGTCGGTCGAGCGCAACGTCATGATCGGCGCACACAGCCGCTCGCAGTCGGGCTTCGTCGCCAGCATCCTCGGTCTCGGCTCGGTGGCCGCCGAGGAAAGCCGCATGCGCAAGCGCGCCGGCGAGATCATCGACTACATGAAGCTCGGTCCTTAT
>JBILSK010000382.1:0-3346 GCA_044372165.1 Burkholderiaceae bacterium
GGACTGGGACATCTCACGCGACGAACCGTACTTCGGCATCCCGATTCCCGATGCGCCCGGCAAGTACTTCTATGTCTGGCTGGACGCGCCGATCGGCTATCTCGCCTCGCTCAAGGCCCACTGCGCACGCCGCGACCTGGACTTTTCAAGCTTCATCGCGCCCGATGCCGATGTCGAGCAGGTGCATTTCATCGGCAAGGACATCATCTACTTTCACACCCTGTTCTGGCCGGCCATGCTGAAGTTTGCCGGCTACAAGGTGCCCGACCGCGTCCATGTGCACGGCTTCATCACCGTGTCCGGCGAGAAGATGAGCAAGTCGCGGGGCACAGGCATCTCGCCGCTGCGTTACCTGGACCTCGGCATGAATCCCGAGTGGCTGCGCTACTACCTGGCCGCGAAGATGAACGCCCGCGTCGAGGACGTCGACTTCAACCCGGACGACTTCATGGCCCGGGTCAATGCCGACCTGGTCGGCAAGCTGGTGAACATCGCCAGCCGCTGCGCGGGCTTTCTGGTCAAGCGCTTCGATGGCGCGCTGGCAGGGCTTGACCACGGCATCCACGAAGGCTTTGCCACGCCCTGGTGCGGCCCGGAGGCGGTCGCCGCGCTCTACGAGCAACGCGAGTTCGGCAAGGCGCTGCGCGAGATCATGCAATTCGCCGACGCGGTCAACCAGTACGTCGATTCGGAGCGCCCCTGGGACCTGGCCAAGGATCCCGCCCGCACCGCCGACCTGCATCGCTGCTGCTCGACGGCGCTGCGCGCCTTCCGCGATCTGGTGCTGCTGCTGTCACCGGTGCTGCCGGCGCTTGCCGAGCGGGTGCGCGAATTCATGAATCTGCCGGCGACCGACTGGGCGGCCCTGGCCGCACCGCTGCCCGAAGGCCATCGCATCAATCCTTATCAACACCTGATGACCCGGGTCGATGCCAAGCAGCTAGATGCCCTCTTCGAGTTGCCCGCAGCGGAAGCCGCTCCCGCGACGACCGAAGCACCGGCGGGTGCGGGTACCGGCAGGAAGGACGCCAAGCCGGCCAAGGCGAACGCTGCATCGCCCCTGCCCGAGGGCGTGATCGGCATCGACGATTTCGCCAAGGTCGATCTGCGCATCGCGCGCATCGTGACGGCCGAACACGTCGAGGGCTCCGACAAGCTGCTCAAGCTCACCCTGGACGCCGGAGAGGGCCGTCATCGCACGGTCTTTTCCGGCATTCGTGCCTGGCATCAACCCGAACAGCTCACCGGTCGGCTCACGGTCATGGTGGCCAATCTCGCCCCGCGCAAGATGAAGTTCGGGCTGTCCGAAGGCATGGTGCTGGCCGCGTCCTTCCCGGACGACGGCGGCGGCGTCTTCCTGCTCGACCCTCAGCCCGGCGCCCAGCCCGGCATGAAGGTGAAGTGAGGGCCGATTGAGCCTGGCGCGGCCTCAGGCGCCCGGCGTCTGCAGTCGGTCGTCGGTCACCGAGTAGCGCTTGACGCGCATCGTGGTCGCATCGAAGTGCGCATTGAAGTTGTACTTGATGCCACCCAGGCCCTCGTAGCGCCACAGCCAGATCACCTCGTTGCTCAGCGCATAGCGCTGGGTCTCGGCCGGCCGGGAAAACAGTCGGGTCAGCTCCTCGCCGGTCATGCCGACCTGCGCCAGGCGCTTGAAGTTCTCGTCGGTCAGCAACTGCTTCATGCCCTGGTATCGGCCATCGGGCGCGATGTCGACCCGCCAGGTCTCGAAGCCGCTGGGCGCCCGGATGTAGTCGAACTGGCGAGCGCCCCCGGGCAGGTCCCAGATCATCGTGGGCACGCCCATCAGCTGGCGGACATCCGCCTCGCTGTGTTGCCCGACCACCAGATTCCGGTCGGCGTACTGATCGCAGGCGCCCAACAGGGCCAGCGTCAGCACCAGGGCATATCGAAGAGACGAAAAGACTCGAAAGGGGCTCATCAGACAGCTCTCGGCAAGGCGGTCGGGGCCGCCGCGGGGGGCAGAAGGGATCCCGTACAATACCCAATCGATCGTTGTCGCGCAGGCGCCTGCCCGGGCTGCGCTCTCCAAGGACCGGCCCATGCGCCCTGCCATTCCCCTGTACATCTCGGAAACAACCCGCTTCCTCGAGCAGCTCAAGGCCCAGCGGCCGCATCTCGATGCCGAGCAGAAGGAAGGCCGTGCCCTGCTGTGGGACAAGCCCTCGATCGAACTCGACCAGGCCCGTCGCTGGAGCGACTCGCGGGTGCCGCAAAAGGCCTATCCCTACCAGACCGAGGCGTGAACGCTTGAGTGTGGCACCGGCGAGCGAGGCTCTCGCGCGCGCAGCCGCGGGCGTGACCGAACCAGCCATCGTCGACCCGATTGTGGATGCGGTCCTGGCCCGCATTCATGGCGAGCCCCTGCTCGCCATGCCGACCGACCTCTACATCCCGCCGGATGCGCTCGAGGTCTTCCTGGACAGCTTCGAGGGTCCGCTGGACCTCCTGCTGTACCTGATCCGCAGGCAGAACTTCAATATCCTCGACATCCCCCTGGCCGAAGTCACCCGCCAGTACCTGGTCTATGTCGACGAGATCCGGCATCACAACCTTGAGCTGGCCGCTGAATATCTGCTCATGGCAGCCCTGCTGATCGACATCAAGGCGCGCATGCTGCTGCCGGTGCGCAAGGCCGACACCGGGGAGGAAGTGGAAGACCCGCGCGCCGAACTGGCCCGCCGGCTGCTGGAATACGAGCGCATCAAGCTGGGCGCGCAGCGCATCGACCTGATCCCGCGCGAAGGGCGCGACTTCCTGCGTGCCCAGGTGCTGCTGGAGCAGTCCGTCGAAGTGCGCCTGCCCGATGTCCAGGCGCTCGACCTGCGTGAGGCCTGGACCGATGTCCTGCGTCGCGCCAAGCTGATCCAGCACCATCGCATCGAGCGCGAGGAGCTCTCGGTGAGGGAATTCATGACAGCGGTGCTGCGCAAGCTGCAGGACTGCCGCTTCGCCGAATTCCAAGAGATGTTCGACCCCGAACGCGGTGTGCCGGCGGTCGTGGTGACCTTCATCGCGCTGCTCGAATTGTGCAAGGAATCGCTGATCGAGATCACGCAGGCTGAAGCCTTCGCCCCGATCTACGTGCGCCTGGCCTATCGGCCCAGTTGACCCTCGTGACAGCCTCCCGCCTCGAGCAGGCCTCGCTGCGCACGCTCAACACCTTCGGCATCGACGCCTGCGCGCGTGAACTCTGGCGCCTCGAGCGTCTGTCCGACCTGCCCCGCACCCTGGCGCAGCTGCACGCGAACAGCCACGGCAGGCCCCTGGTCCTGGGCGGCGGCAGCAACCTGCTGATCGCGGGCGACCTCGACCAAGCGGTGCT
>JBILSK010000383.1:0-3338 GCA_044372165.1 Burkholderiaceae bacterium
CGTGCTGGTGACCGGGCCGACCGGCTCGGGCAAGACCACCACGCTGTATGCGGCGCTCAATCGCATCGACTCCTCAACCATCAACGTGATGACGGTCGAGGATCCGATCGAGTACGACCTCGAGGGCATCGGCCAGACGCAGGTCAATCCGAAGATCGACATGACCTTCGCCAAGGCGCTGCGCTCCATCCTGCGTCAGGACCCGGACGTGATCATGATCGGCGAGATCCGCGACCTGGAGACCGCGCAGATCGCGGTCCAGGCCTCGCTCACCGGCCACCTGGTCCTCGCCACCCTGCACACCAACGACGCGGCGTCGGCGGTGACCCGGCTGGTCGAGATGGGGGTGGAACCCTTCCTGCTGTCGTCCAGTCTGCTGGGCATTGGTGCACAAAGACTGGTTCGCAAGCTGTGCCTTCAATGCCGCCGGCCGGACCCGGACACCGGCAGCTGGCGGCCGGTTGGGTGCGTGACCTGCAATCGCACCGGCTACGCCGGTCGAACCGGCATCTACGAGCTGCTGCTGTGCGACGACGACATCCGCAAGCTCATCCATCGCAACGTGGGCGAAAGCGAAGTCCGCGAGCTTGCGCGCAGCAAGGGCATGCACTCGATGCGCGATGACGGCCAGCGCTGGGTGCAGGACGGCACGACCTCGCTGGATGAGGTCATTCGCGTCACCCGCGACTGATGCCGGCCTTTCGCTTCGAGGCCGCCTCGGCCGAGGGACGCATCGAGCGCGGCGTGCTCGATGCCGACAGCCCCCGCCAGGCGCGCAGCACGCTGCGTGACCGAGGTCTCGTGCCGCTGTCGGTCGAGCCGTTGGAGAGTGGCGCGCAGGGCGCGGCCAAGGGGATGCAGTTTGGGGGGCACCTGCGCGATGCCGACCTGGCCCTGGTCACCCGACAGCTCGCCAGCCTGCTGACCTCTCGCTTGACCCTGGAGCGTGCCCTGTCGGCCGTGATCGAGCAGGCCGAAAAGCCGCTGATCCGCGATCGTTTTCTTTCGGTGCGCAGTGACGTGATCGCGGGCCAGTCGCTGGCGGCCGCCCTGGCCAAGCATCCACGGGATTTCCCTGAGGTCTATCGGGCGCTGGTGTCTGCCGGCGAGCAGTCCGGCGACCTGGGCCTGGTGATGTCCAGGCTGGCCGACTATGTCGAGTCGCGCACCGCACTGACCCAGAAGGTCAAGCTGGCCTTCACCTACCCGGTGATCGTGACCCTGGTGGCGCTGGCGGTGATCGTCGTGCTGCTCACCTATGTCGTGCCGCAGGTGGTGGGCGTCTTTGCGCAGACCAAGCAGAAGCTGCCGCTGCTCACCGTGATGCTGATCGCGGTGTCGGATTTCGTGCGGCACTACGGCTGGGTGCTGGTCCTGCTGCTGATTGCGGCTGGTGCCGGTGTCCGATGGCTGCTGCGCAGCCCCTCGGTGCGACTGGCCTGGCATGTGCGCCTGCTGCGCCTGCCCCTGGTGGGGCGACTGGTGCGCGGGGTCAATACCGCGCGCTTCGCGTCGACCCTGGCGATTCTCACCGCCAGTGGCGTGCCACTGATCCGGGCGCTCGATGCCGGAGCACGCACGCTGACCAATGACGCGCTGCGTGCCACCGTGACCGATGCGATCTCGCGCGTGCGCGAGGGCACCAGCCTGTCGCGCGCATTGGGGGCGGGCGGCTATTTCCCGCCGGTGATGATCCACATGATTGCCAGCGGCGAAGCCACCGGCGAGCTGCCCGAAATGCTCGAGCGTGCCGCCGCCAACCTGCAAAGCGAGGTCGAGCGGCGCACCCTCGCGATGACCACGCTGCTCGAGCCGCTGCTGATTCTGGTGATGGGCGGCGTGGTCCTGATGATCGTCCTCGCCGTGTTGCTGCCCATCATCGAGATCAATCAGCTGGTGCGCTGAGCCGCTGCCTGCAGCGCCGCCCACACCCGCGCCGGCGTGAAGGGCATGTCCATGGGCGGCACGCCCCGCCGACGCAGCGCGTCGGTCATCGCGTTGACGATGGCTGGCATCGATCCCGAACAGCCCGACTCTCCCACGCCCTTGGCACCCAGCGCATTGAGCGTGGTTGGCACCGAGTTGTAGTCGGTGCGGATGTTCTGGATCCAGCCGGCGCGCGGCATCGGGTAATCCATGAAGCTGCCGGTGAGCAGTTGGCCGGTCTCGTCGTCATAGATGATCTGCTCGCCGAAGATCTGCCCGGCGCCTTGCAGCACGCCCCCGTGCACCTGACCCTGGACCAGTTGCGGCGAGATCACCTTGCCCAGGTCATCGACCGAGTGATACGCGAGGACCTCGGTCACACCGGTGCGCGGATCGATCTCGACCTCGGCCACATGGCAGCCGTTCGGAAAGGTCATGCCCGAGATGGCCTCGCCGTCGCAGTCCATCGGGTGCGAGCCGTCCGATCCGGCGGGCACGCTGGCCGCCAGCTCCAGCAGTCCGATGCGACGCTCTGCCGCATGAAAGGCGCCGGCGCGGTAGACCAGCGAATCGACATCGGCCCCCAGAGCGCGGGCGGCGTGAGGGCGTGCGTGCTCGATCACCCGCCCCACCATCACCTTGCAGGCGCTGCCCGCGCCATACAGCGAGCGCGAGCCGCCGGTGCCATTGCCGACCAGCTCCTGCCCGGGGTCGCTGGCGCGATAGCGCACACTCCCCACATCGATGCCCAGGCCTTCGGCGACGATCTGCGCGAACGAGGTCTCATGCCCCTGGCCCGAGGGGCCGGTCACGCCGTAGACCGTCACCACACCGCTTGCGCCAAACTTCGCCGACACCACGTCCTTGGGCGCACCCCCCGCACCGGAGGCCTCCAGGTAGCAGCCGAAGCCGAAGCCGCGCAACCGACCGCGGCGCTCGGACTCGTCGCGACGCACCGCAAAGCCGGCGAGATCGGCAAAGGCCAGGGCCTTGTCCATCGTGCCTTCGAAATCGCCGCCGTCATAAACCGTGCCCACCGCCGTCGTGTAGGGGAAGGCGTCCTTGCGAATGAAGTTGCGTCGGCGCAATTCGATGCGGTCGAGGCCGTGCTCGGCAGCGGCCTGGTCCAGCAGGCGCTCGATCGCGTAGGCAATGTCGGGACGGCCTGCGCCCCGATAAGCCGACACCGGTGTGGTGTTGGTATAGATCAGCTCCTGGCGGGCGTAGAGCGCTGGCACGTCATAGACCCCGCCCATGGTCACCGACAGATTGCGCGTGCCGATGAACGCCTGGAAATAGCAGCAGTAGGCGCCCAGGTCGGCCTGGTCGTCCCAGCGGATCGCGAGGATGCGGAACTGTTCGTCCAGGGCGATGCTGCCGGTCAGGCGCAGGGCTCGGCCATGCCATTCGGC
>JBILSK010000384.1:0-3337 GCA_044372165.1 Burkholderiaceae bacterium
ACAACCCCGGGGTGCGCTCGAAGCTCGCCCAGTGGGCCGTGCGCGACAGCGGGCTGCGCTTCACCGGCTATCGCTCGATCTCGGCCATGTCGCGCGGCGAAAACCCGGGTCCGGAGAACTCGATCGGAAAGCTGGTTGGCGGCCCGATGATGCAGGACATCGCCATGTTCGCCCAGGACCTGCAGGCGCAGTTCGGTATCGTCAATGACCCGGCCCTGGCGGCATTCAACGCGCGCTTTCAGGCCATGCTGCTGCGCTCGCCAGCGACCCGCATCGAGGGTGGCACCGACGAGATCCTGCGCAACATCATCGCCGAGCGGGTGCTGGGCCTGCCGGCCGACATCCGGGTCGACAAGAGCACGCCGTTCAACCAGATCCCGACCAGCGCCCGCAAGGCCTGAGCGCCTGCCCTGCGCGGCCTGAGCGCGGGCCGTGCAGGGCCAAGCGGTGAAGTCCTCTGTTCGATGACCTGACCGCCGGCGCATGCGACCGGCGGCACACCCTGCGGGGAGACACGATTGAAAGCAGCCGAGTTCAGCGCACCGTCCTGCCTGGCCGATGCGCTCGCCCTGATGGCATCGAGAGGCCCAGGGAACCGCCCGCTTGCCGGCGGCACCGACCTGATCGTGCAGATGCGCTCGGGTCGCCAGCATCCCGAACGACTGATCGACCTCAAGCGCATTCCCGAGATGATCGGCATTCGCAGCGAGGGCGCCGGATTCCTGATCGGCGCGGCCACCCCGTGTGCGGCCATCGGCGAGCATGCGGGCTTGCGGGCTGCCTGGCCCGGGCTGGTGGAGGCCGCCTGCCTGATCGGCTCCACCCAGGTCCAGGGTCGTGCCACCCTGGGCGGCAACCTGTGCAATGCCTCGCCCGCCGCCGACAGCGTGCCGGCCCTGATGGCCGCAGGTGTCACCTGCCTGGTGGCGGCGCAGGGACGGCAGCGCGAAGTGCCGGTGGCCTCGATTCAAGCCGGTCCCGGCCGCACCCATCTGGCCACCGACGAGCTGATCACCGCCTTTCGCGTGCCGGCGCGCCCGACGCGCACCGGCGACGCCTACCTGCGGCTGATTCCGCGCACCGAGATGGACATTGCCGTGGTCGGCACCGGCGTGTGCCTGACCCTCGATGCAGACGGCCGGATCGCTGCCGCGCGCGTAGCCCTGGGCGCAGTCGCCCCGACCGCCGTGGAGGTAGAGGCCGCAGCGGCCGCCCTGCGGGGCAGCACCCTGGACGAGGCGTCGATCGAACGCCTGCAGGCTGTCGTGCGCGCGGCCTGTGCGCCAATCGACGACAAGCGCGGCAGCGCCGCCTATCGCATTCGCGTGGCCGCCGTCCTGGCGGCCCGGGCAGCACGTATCGCCTACGAGAGGGCTTCACGATGAGTCGGCAACGCATCTGCGCCGTGGTCAACGGCGAACCGGTCGAATTCCTGGCCAACAGCAGCCAGACCCTGCTCGACGCCCTGCGTGACGAACTGGGCCTCACCGGCACCAAGGAAGGCTGCGGCAGCGGCGATTGCGGCACCTGCTCGGTGATGCTCGATGGCCGGCTGGTCTGCGCCTGTCTGGTACTGGCCCCCGAAGTCGAAGGGCGGGTCATCGGCACCGTCGAAGGGCTGGCGGCACCCGGCGCGCTGCATCCTGTGCAACAGCAGTTTCTGGAGCACGCCGCGCTGCAATGCGGCTTTTGCACACCCGGATTTCTGGTCGCGGCCAAGGCCCTGCTCGAGCGCAATCCCGACCCCACCGAAACCGAGGTCCGCTACGGCCTGGCTGGCAACCTGTGCCGCTGCACCGGCTACGACAAGATCGTGCAGGCGGTGCTCGATGCCGCCGCACGGATGCGCCGTGAAAAGGAGGCGTCATGAACGACACGACTGCTCCCGATGGCCTGCGGGTAATCGGCCAGCGTCCCCTGCGTCCCGATGGCGCAGACAAGGTCACCGGCCGCGCCCTGTTCGGCGCTGATCTGCGTCTGCCCGGCATGCTCACCGGCCGCATCAAGCGCAGCCCGCATGCGCATGCACGCATCCTGCGCATCGCCACCGACGCCGCTCGTGCGCTGCCTGGCGTCAAGGCCGTGGTCACCAGCGCCGACTTCGCCGAGGTGGCCGATGTCGCGGTCGAAGGCGGTGAAGGCGCCGCCACGCTGCTGGCACTGTCGGCCAACTGCCTGGCGCGAGGCAAGGTGCTCTATGTGGGGCACGCGGTGGCCGCGGTGGCCGCCACCTCGGCCGAAATCGCTGAAGCCGCCCTGGCGCTGATCCAGGTCGACTACGAGGTGCTGCCGCATGTGATCGAGGTCGAAGCCGCCATGCAGCTGGATGCGCCGCTGCTGCACGAGGGGCTCTTCACCAAGGGCATCACCCCGAAACCGACCACGCCCTCGAACATCGCGGAAAAAGTATTTTTCGGTCGCGGCGACCTGGAGCAAGGATTTGCCCAGTCCGAGGTGGTGGTCGAGCGCCGCTACGTGACCGCACCCGTGCACCAGGGCTACATCGAGCCCCATGCCTGCGTGGCCTCGGCCGGCGCCGATGGCCAGCATCAGATCTGGGTTTCCACCCAGGGCCACTTCGCGGTGCGTTCGATGACCGCCAAGCTGCTGGGTCTGGAGCTGCGCGACCTGAAGGTCACGGCCGCCGAGATCGGGGGTGGTTTCGGTGGCAAGACCACGGTCTATCTGGAGCCGGTGGCACTCGCCCTGTCGATCCAGGCTGGACGGCCCGTGCGCATGGTGATGTCCCGTCAGGAGGTCTTCGAGGCCAGCGGCCCGACCTCCGGGTCGGTGATGACGGTCAAGCTCGGCGCAACCAAGGACGGTCGCATCCTGGCCGCCGATGTGGTGCTCAAGTTCCAGGCCGGCGCGTTTCCCGGTTCGCCCGTGGGTGCCGGTGCCATGGCGGCCCTGGCCTGCTACACCATCGAACACATCGCGATCACCGGCTACGACGTGGTGAGCAATCGCCCCAAGGTGGCCGCCTACCGCGCGCCCGGCGCACCGATCTCGTCCTTCGCGGTGGAAAGCGCACTCGATGAACTGGCGCGCGCCCTGGCCCTGGACCCGATCGAGCTGCGTCTGCGCAATGCAGTCCGGCCCGGTGCCAAGGCGGTCTACGGCGCCACATTTCGCGAGATCGCCTTCGTCGAAACGCTTGAAGCGATCCGTGCCCATCCCCACTATTCGGCGCCTCTGGGCCCGAATCAGGGGCGCGGCGTGGCCGCCGGCTTCTGGTTCAACGTGGGCGGTGAGTCCAGCGCTGCGGTGCATGTCGATGAGGACGGCGGCGCCACCGTGGTGTCCAGCAATCCGGATATCGGCGGTTCGCGGGCCT
>JBILSK010000386.1:0-3336 GCA_044372165.1 Burkholderiaceae bacterium
ATGCCGTGATGCACCTGGTGTCGACCACCCTGCCCAAGAGTTCCAACGACGACCCGATCTTCGACGTCCAGAGCAACCTGGTTGCCTCGATCCAGCTGCTCAAGATCATGGTCGAGGAGCAGGTGAGCCGCATCGTCTTCATCTCCTCGGGCGGCACGGTCTATGGCCGGCCTCAGTACCTGCCGATGGACGAGCGCCACCCGACCGAGCCGCAGGTGTCGTACGGCATCACCAAGCTGGCCATCGAGAAATACATTTCGATGTTCCACAGCCTGCACGGCTTGAAGCCGGTCATCCTGAGGGTGACCAATCCCTTCGGCGAGCGTCAGCGTGTCGAGACCGCGCAAGGCGCGGTGGCGGTGTTTCTGGATCGCGTGCTGCGTGGGCAGACGATCGAGATCTGGGGGGATGGCAGTGTCGAGCGCGACTACATTCACGTGTCGGATGTGGCCGAAGCCTTTGCCAGCGCCCTGAACTACGAGGGCGTGGAGCAGGTCTTCAATGTGGCGACCGGGCGAGGGACCTCGCTCAACGAATTGCTGCGCATCATCGAATCGGTCACCGGCCTGCCGGCCAAGGTGGCGTTCAAGCCTTCCCGGCCGTTCGATGTGCCGGTGAGCATTCTGGACAATCGTCGTGCGCATCAGGAGCTGGGGTGGGCGCCCCGGATCGGACTGAATGAGGGCATCAGCCGCACGGCGCAGTGGATCCTGGGGCAGATGAATGGTTGACCCGGTGCGGCAGCCGCGCGGCGGGCACTGGCCCGCCAGAGTGCTGCTGCTGCTCGCCCTGCTGGTCGTGGCGGCGGCGACTCGCATGGCCTGGCGTCACGCCGATCAGCCGCCGCTCGACCTCTTCTCGTTTCGGCAATCCCAGACGGCCCTGACCGCCTTCTGGGCGGCACGGGAGGGTTTCCGACTGCCTTACGAGACCCCGGTGGCAGGATTGCCCTGGTCTATTCCCTTCGAATTTCCGCTCTACCAATGGATGGTCGCCGGGGTGTCCCGACTGACGGGTGCCAGCATCGATCGGGTCGGACGCCTGCTCAGCTTCGTCTTCTTGCTGGCCTGCCTGTTCCCGGTGCGTGACATCGTGCGCCGGCTCGACTTGCCCAGGATCACCGTACCGATCTTCGCCTGTCTGCTGTTCACCAGTCCACTCTATCTGTACTGGGGGCGCAGCCTGATGATCGAGACCACGGCGGTCTTTCTTGCGTTGCTGGCCATTCGCTATTTCGTCGAGCTCGAAGCCGCGCCTGCCAAGCCCCGCGTGGCCTGGGCTTTCGCCCTCTCGATGACGCTGTGCCTGCTGCAAAAGGCCACCACCGGACTGCCGGTCGTGCTCATGCTGGGCCTGCTGTGGGGCGTGCTGCACATCCGGCGAGCCGGTGCTGTCGCCCAGGTGCTGACGCCTGCCGCCGTGTGGCGTGCGACGCTGCTCTTCGTGATCCCGCTGCTGATCGCGTTCGCGTGGACGCGCTACACCGATCAGGTCAAGGCGCTCAATCCGCTGGGCGCGCGGCTCACCTCGAGTGCCCTGTCGCAATGGAACTGGGGCACGCTGCAGCAGCGCTTGTCGGCGGACCTCTATCGCAAGGTCCTGTGGGAACGCATGTTCGTCGGCAATCTCTCGGCCCAGCTCGGCGTTGCGATGCTGATGCTGCCGTTGCTGGCGCGCAGCGCCGCGCGGGTCAAAGTGATCGTGGTGAGCTGCGTGCTGCTGGGCCTGGGTCCGTTGCTCATTTTCACCAACCTGCATCTGGTGCACGACTACTACCAGACGGCCAACCTTGTCTTTCTGCTGTTTGCCGTGGCGCTCGCACTTGCGGTGAATGTGGCCGGCGCGCTGGGCGAGCGGGCTGCGATCGGCCTGCTGGCGATCTTCATGGCGTCAGGGGTGAGCCTCTTCCTGAAGGACTACCTGCCCACCGTGCGGGCACGCTTCGATGCCGGCAACTCACGTGATGTCGCGGTGGCCGAGCTCGTGCGCCGTCATACCGGCGAGGCCGATCAGTTCGTTGCGTTCGGCAATGACTGGAGCTCCACCTTTGCCTATCTGGCGCAGAGGAAGTCCTTCACTGCGCCGCGCATCTACCCCCGTTACGAGGATGTTGTCGCGGCGCCGGAGCGTTTCGTCGACAGCGATCGGCTGGGGGCCGTGGTGACCTGCCCGGGGGAGGGCCCGCCGCTCGAGCGGCTGCTGACCTGGACAAGCTCGCGACCGAACTGGATGGTCGGGGAAACCCACGGCTGCTTCGTCGCCGTGCGCGCATCGGAACCCGAAAATGTCTCGGCCGCGCTGACGCAGGAGCCTGCGGTCTGTCAGGGTGATCTGAGCCTTCAGGCGCTCGCGGGCAATGCAGGGCAGATACTGGTGGGTTGGAGTCTGAACGGCCTGTCCGATGGCAGCGTACCGGGCGGGCTCAGCGTGTCACTGGTCGGTGACGATGGCGCGACCACGCGGCTTCAGGCGCTTGCGGTGCATCGGGCCGATGTGCTGACTCACCTGTCCGAGCCACGACCGCTGGTGCTGGGTCTCTCCAGAGTCTTGCCCGCGCCCCTCGCTGCGGGCCGCTACATCGCGCAGTTGACCCGTCTGCGGGGCAATGATCGTGTGGTGTGTCGCTTCGATCGACCGCTGATCGTGCCCGCTGTGGCCCAGTGAGCTTCGATCAATGAGCATCGGGCGCACACCGAGCATCCTGGCTCGCGGCATCCTGTTTCTGGCCTGTGTCTTCGCGGTCTGGGTCATTTCGCCCATCATGCCGAGCGACGGACTCGATCCATCGTGGCGACATGGCATCAACGAGGCCGTCGCGCGCCGCCTGGCTTTCGGTCGCGACATCGTCTTCACCTTCGGTCCTTTTGGCGCGCTCTATACCGGCGTCTTTCATCCCGCAACAGACTCACAGACCGTTCTGGCCAGTCTCTGGCTGGGGGCAGCCCTTGGATGGGCGGCGCTTCGGGTGCTGCAGACGGCTCACTGGGTCGAAGTGCTGTGCGTAGCGGGCGTCCTCTCCGGGCTGATCTTTCTGCGCGACCCGCTCTTCTTCTGCTATCCGCTGCTGGTCGGACTGATCTGTCGGAACATGCTCTCACCAGCGGCGTCGACTGCTGCGCTGTCAGATGACTGGCGCCCAACGCAAGGCAGTGTCGAGCTGAGCCTGCTGTTTGCGCCCTTTGGCTTGCTGATGTTGATCAAGGGCAGCAGCACGGCGCAGTGCACCCTGATCGCCTTGGCATCGGCCGCGCTGTTCGCGCAGGCCAGGCAGTGGACGCGCGCGGCAGTGGTGATCCTGACGCCATTGATCAGCCTGTTGGTCCTGTGGAAGCTGGC
>JBILSK010000385.1:0-3336 GCA_044372165.1 Burkholderiaceae bacterium
GCCCGAATTTCTGGTGAAGACCCTGGGCGTGTCCACCGAGGCCTTCGGCTGGCTGTTTCTGCCCTCGATCGCCGGGACCATGCTCGGCGCCTTTGCCTCGTCGCGGCTGGCCGGGCGACTGCGACCGGTGGCCACTATTCGCCTGGGCTACGGGGTGATGTTCGCGGCGGTGGGCGTGAATCTCGCGATCTCGTTTCTGATGACGCCACCGCGCATCCCCTGGGCCACACTGCCCTTGCTGGGCTACAACTTCGGACTGGCACTGGCGATGGCCTCGTTGCAGGTCATGGCGCTCGACCTGTTCGAGGCACGCCGGGGCATGGCCGCCTCGGGCATGGCCTTCACCCAGAGTGCCGGCAATGCGGTGGTGGCGGGCGCGCTCGCGCCCCTCCTGTGGCACTCTGCCGCCACCATGGCACTGGGTGCACTGGCCGCCGTATGCTGCGGATTCGCCTTGTTTGCCTGGCAAATGCGGGTGAGCAGCGCGCCGAAATTGTCGAAATTGTGATCTGACCCCAATTTTCAATTTTCAAATCAACCTTCGCACTTCAACGACACCATGACCCGTCCTGCCTCTACGAAGTCGCATGGCCCCCGCACCGGCGGCCAGATCCTGGTCGATCAGCTGATCGTGCATGGCGCCACCCGTGCGTTCTGCGTGCCAGGAGAAAGTTTCCTTGCCGCCATCGACGCGATGTACGACGTGCGCGAGACCATGCCGCTGGTGGTCTGCCGGCATGAAAGCGGCGCCTCGAACATGGCCGAGGCCTGGGGCAAGATGACCGGTGCGCCCGGCATTGCCTTCGTGACGCGCGGGCCGGGCGCCACCAACGCCTCGATCGGCGTGCACACCGCCTTCCAGGACTCCACGCCGATGATTCTGTTCATCGGTCAGGTGGGCACCGATTGCCTGGACCGCGAAGCTTTCCAGGAAATCGACTACCGGCGCATGTTCGGGCAGATGGCCAAATGGGTGGCCTCCATCGATCGTGCCGATCGCATTCCCGAGTACATCCAGCATGCGTTTCATGTGGCCACCTCCGGGCGACCCGGGCCGGTCGTGCTCGCGCTGCCGGAGGACATGCTCACGCAAGTCGCCACGGTCGCTGACGCGCTGCCCTTTGTGCGCGTACAGGCCTCGCCCTCGCCGACCCAGATGACCGAGCTCGCCCGCCTGCTGCGCCAGGCGAAAAAGCCGCTGCTGCTGGTCGGCGGGTCGCGCTGGGACGAGACGTCGCGGCTGTCGATGCGCGCCTTTGCCCAGCGCTGGGGCCTGCCGGTCATGGGGGCCTGGCGCTACCAGGATGCCTATGACAACACCGATGAACACTACATCGGCGAGATGGGCAGCGGTCCCAATCCGAAACTGGCACAGCGCATTCGCGACTGCGATCTGTTGATCGCGGTGGGCGTGCGCCTGGGCGAGATGACCACTTCCGGATACACGCTGGTGCAGTCCCCCACGCCCACGCAGACCCTGGTCCATGTGTTCCCGGGTGCCGAGGAACTGGGCAGCGTGTTTCGCGCTGACCTGCCCATCGTGTCGGGCAACCTGGAGTTTGCTGCGGCCCTGGATGCCATGCCCGCGGGCCAGTCGGCGGCCAGTGCGACGTCCTGGTCAGCCTGGCTTGCCGAAGCGCGCCGCGATTTTGCCGAGTGGCGGGTGCCGCGCGCCCAGCCCGGTGCGCTCGATTATCCGCAGTGCGTGCTGCACCTCGACGCGGTACTGCCGGCTGACGCGATCCTCACCAACGGTGCGGGCAACTTCGCCGGGCCCTTGCACCGCTTCTATCGCTCCAAGGGCCACAAGACCCAGCTCGCACCCACCTCGGGCGCCATGGGCTATGGCGTGCCGGCAGGCGTGGCGGCCTCGCTGCGTCATCCAGACCGTGTGGTGGTCACGATCGCAGGCGACGGCGATTTCATGATGACCGGCCAGGAACTGTCGACCGCGGTGCAATACGGCGCGCGGCCTATCGTGCTGATCGTCAATAACGGCATGTACGGCACCATCCGCATGCACCAGGAGCGCGACTACCCGGCGCGAGTCTATGGCACGGCGCTCAGCAATCCGGATTTCGTGGCGCTGGGCCGGGCCTACGGCTGCCATGCCGAGCGGGTCACCGAGACGGCGCAGTTTCCGGAGGCCTTTGCGCGGGCGCGGGCTTCGGGCAAGGCGGCGATCATCGAGCTGGTCATCGATCCGCAGGCGATCACGCCCACGCAGACGCTCGATGAGATTCGTGCGAAGTCGATGGCGGCGAAGGGCTGATCGAGCCGAGCGTGAAGACGGCGGTCGTGACGATCGCCGCAATGATCACGGCAAAGACAGCGGCGCAGGTGCGGCCTGCAGCCGCGCCGCCCGACACAAAGACGATCCCGGCCTTGATGAGCATGTTGGCGCAGACGGCAATGCCGATCGCCCATACCGCTTCATGGGTCTGGATGTAGCCGGCACCAAAGAGCCCGAGGCTGGACAGGCTGATCGCATCGACATCGGTCAGCCCCGAGAGTGCGGCCACGCCATAGAGTGCTTGCGCACCCAGATGGGTGGTGGCCAGTGCGGCCACCCAGGAAATTGCACCAAAGGCCAGACCGAAGGCCAGGGCCTCGCGCAGCTGGGTCGGGTTCTGCACATTTGGCAGGGGCGTCTGCCCGTCGTCCGCGACCGTGCGTTGCAGCCACAGCAGCGCGACCGATCCGGCCAGCAGACCGGCACCGAGGATGGTCGCCACCGGCGCCATCAGGCGCGGCTCGACCAGGGCGATCATCACCATCAGCCGCACCAGCATGGTGAGGTTGGCCAGCAGCACGCCGAGTGCCGGCAGGGCGGGACGACCCGTGGCCTTCGCGTGGCGTGCGAAGACCAGGGTGGTCGCGGTCGATGACACCAGGCCCCCCGCCAGCGCAGCCAGCACCACGCCCATGCGAGCGCCGGAAAAGCGCAGCGCGAGGTAGCCGCACAGCCCCACCGCGGACACCAGCACGACCATCAGCCAGATGTGGTGCGGATTGAGCGAGCCCGCAGGACCCCAGGCGCGATCGGGCAGCAGGGGCAGCACGATGAAGCTGAGTGCACCCAGTTGCAGCACCGGGATCAGATCGTCACGCCTGATACGACCTGCCATGCCGCGCAGCTCGCCCTTGAAGACCAGCAGGCTGGCGACCACGATGGCAAGCGCTACCGCGAGCCGGTCCTCGCCCAGGCCACACAGCATGCCCAGGCCGCCGGTGATGATCATGGCGACCACCGAGGTGGTCGGCTTTTCCTGTGCCGGGCCAATCTCCTGTGCTGCACCGGGCTGCGCGGCGAGGGCGTCGTGCCAGTACGCGGCA
>JBILSK010000387.1:0-3328 GCA_044372165.1 Burkholderiaceae bacterium
AGCCGAGCTTTTCCCGGAACAGGTTGTAGCGCGAGCGCCCGATGCGCCGGATGCGGCTCCAGATCCAGGCCGCCGAGAGTTGGTCGGCGTGGTCATAGAACTTGTAGTCGAACAGCCGTCGCCACAGGACCTCCCAGGCTTCCTCGCCGACATTGCGGCGAATCCAGGCGGTTGCTTCCAGCCCATCAAGCGCGCGCCAGTCATCGCGCTTGGTGCACAGGAAGGCGTGCAGCGCATAGCGGAACTTGGCCACCAGCGACAGGCCGCGAAAGCGCAGCAAGGCCTGCGGATTGCCCCAGGGCTGCAGTTCGTTGCGATACCAGTAGCCCATCTTCGTCTCGACCCAGTGCATGCGGTCGGCCAGCCCCAGTTCGTCGAGGGCAGCAAGAAAGGCGTGATCGGAGATGCAGTGAAAGTGATAGAAGCGTTCGATCTGCAAGCCGCCGAAGTCGAAGCAGGCGGTCATGCCGCCGACCCGATCGTCGGCCTCGAAGAGCACGGGACGCTGCCCCGAACGTGCCAGCTCCCAGGCGGCGGCCAGGCCCATGGGGCCCGCGCCCAGCACGGCAATGCGCAAGGCTTCACTCATGTCAGAACTCCAGCACCACGTTGCTGTAGCGCGCGTCGCAGAAAGTCTCGCGCACCGCTTCCCGGAAGGGCGTGCTGCGAACGCCGAACAGGCCCGGCCAGTCGATCACCTCGAATTCGTCGCGGGCGATCAGGGCCTGCAATTGCTGCGTGGTGAAGGGCGGGTTGGCGTCGAAGCGCGCCCAGAGCCAGAGCAGGGCGTAAAAGAGCGAATACGGGATGCGCACGATGGGCGTGCGACATCCGGTGGCCGTGCGGATCTCGCGGATGATGTCGATGTAGTCGACCTTCTCGTGTCCCGAGATGTTGAAGACACCGCCTGCGCGACGCGTCTCGATGCAGCTCAGGATCACGTTGCAGAAGTCGCCCACGTAGAGCGGCTGACGCATGTAGCGGCCGTGCCCGGGGATCGGGAACACGGGCACCTTCTTCATGAAGCGCGACAACCAGCCCAGGTGCTTGCGGTCGAACCAGCCGAACATCAAGGTGGGGCGCAGCACCGGGCAGGCAATGCCACTGGCCAGCACCATCTGCTCCTGATCGGTCTTGCTGCGGGTATAGAAGTCGTCGGCCACCGATTCGACCACCGAAGAGCTGATGTGCACCAGATAAGCCTGGGGGCGCTGCTTCAGTCCGTCGAGAATCAGTCGCGTCGAGTCGATGTTGTTGCGCACGAAGTCGGACCACTCGGTTCCGCCGATCTGCGCCTGGAGCATCACCACGACATCCGCGTCCTCGAGGTGCCGCTGCCAGGGGCCGGGCTCGGCCAGATCGGCGCTCACCACGGTGACATCCGGATGCAGCGCGGCGAGCGTGGCCAGGTTCGCGCGATGCTTGTCGATCACGACGAGGTGCCGATAGCCGCGTGCCTTCAGTCGGACCAGCAGATTCTGGCCGACCAGTCCGGCCCCTCCGGGGAGCACGACCTTCAGGGTCTCGGGACGGCGGGGTGTGTCGGTCTGTGTGGGCATCAGATGTTCAAGCGAGCGAAGACGAATCGGGGCAGGTGCCGGATCACCATCATGATCAGCCACCACTTGCCGGGCACATAGAGTTCGGGAGTGCCGCGTTCGATGCCGCGCACGATGCCTTGTGCGACATCCTCGACGCGCGCCAGGCGCCCGGTGGGCAGACCGAGCGAGGCGGTCATGGGCGTGTCGGTGGGCCCCGGCTTGATCAGCACCACCTTGACCGGGCCACTCGCGAAGCGGTGCTGCAGCCCTTGGGCATAGCGGGTCACCAGACCCTTGGCGGCACCATAGGTGTAGTTGGAACGTCGGCCGCGATCGCCGGCTACCGAGCCGATGATCGCCAGCGTGCCGCCGCCCACCGCCTGCAGGCGCGCAGCGAAGGCCTCGGCGAAGAGTGCGGGCGAGACACCGTTGATCTCGAGCGCGGCGCGACAGGCGTCCAGGTCCGACTGGCAGTCGGCCTGATCGGGCAGCGTGCCATGAGCGATCAGTACGATGTGCGCCACGCCCGGTGTGCAGCTGCGCGCCGCGAGCGCGTCAATCGAGGCGGTGTCCAGGAAGTCGCAGGTCTGGACCTCGACCTGGCCGGCTGGATTGCGAACCTGCAGGTCATCGGCGACCTGACGGGTGCGCGCTGCATCGCGGCCCACCAGCACGAAATGGGTCGCCGATTGCACCGCCCACAGCCGGGCGCAATGCTGCGCGATGGCCGAAGTGGCACCGATGATGATGATCTTGCGCGAAGGGGCGCTCATGAAAGGTCTCGATGAGTCCGGGGGGCGGGGTCAATGCCCCATCAGCCGCCGCGACATGGCCGAGCTGATGCCGGGGTCACGGTAGGGCAGGAAATCCGGCAGGCGAGGATAGCCCGCTTCGAAGAGGTCGCGAGGCATCCGGGCGTCCTTGGCGGGATAGAGCCGCCCACCCGCCTCTCGCACGATGGCATCGAGCCGCTCGAACAGCTTGAGGGTCGGTGCGCCGTTGTTCGGGAAATCCAGGGCGAGCGTGGCGCCCGGCATGGGAAAGCCGAGCATGCCAGGCGACTGTCGCGCACCAAAGGTCTTGAGTACGGCCAGAAACGAGCCCTGACCGCTGCGGGCAATGGCCTCGAGCATGGCTCGCACCGCGTCGGGCGCCCCTTCGGTCGGCACCACGCTCTGGTACTGGTAGAAGCCCCTCGGGCCGTACATGCGGTTCCACTCGAGCAGGCTGTCCAGGGGATACATGAAGGGCTCGACGGGCTGTCTGCTTTGGCCCACGCCGCGCTTCTTGAGGCGGAAGTACGTGGCATTGAACGGTCGCAGGCTCAGTCGATTCACCAGGGACACCGGCGGCGTGAGAGGCAGCGCGCGCGTGCGCGGGGCCGGTGCACGGGCGGCGTCATCGGCGAGCGGAGCCGACGGGTTGGCGCGCAGGAACACGCCCCGGCTGCGGCTGCCGGCCAGGCAGTCGATCCAGGAGACGGTGTGCTCCCAGCCTGCCTCGGAGTCATCGGACAGCTGGAAGAACTCGTCCAGGCTCTCGTAGATCAGGGTTTCGGTGTCCAGCCAGGCACTTGGCACCCGCTTGAGCTGCAGCTGCGCCGACTCGATCACGCCGGTCAGGCCCATGCCGCCCACGGTGGCCGCAAACCAGTCGGGCTGCTGCTCAGGCCCGCACTCGATGCGCTCGCCGTCGGTGCGCAGCAGCACCAGCGCGCGCACGTGATCACCGAAGGAGCCGTGCACATGATGGTTCTTGCCATGCACGTCATTGGCGATCGCCCCGCC
>JBILSK010000388.1:0-3321 GCA_044372165.1 Burkholderiaceae bacterium
TCAGCCAGCACGACCAACTGTTCGGTCGGACCATCGAGACAGTCGCCATCGGCCATCTGCCGCAGCACCGCCTCACGCACCCCGGGGTGCTGATGCCCCAGCACGATGGGACCCCAGCTGCACATGAAATCGATGTACGGCCGCCCGTCCACATCCCAGACTCGACATCCCTGCCCGCGAGAAAAGAACTGCGGATAGCCTGGCGGCAAGCCCTCGACACGCATATGGCCGAACATTCCGCCCGGGATGACCCGACGGGCACGTTCGCGCAACCCCTGGTCCACTCGACCCGGCACAGATCCTGCCATCGCCGCGCTCACAAGGTCATCCCTGCTGTGAATGCGCGCGGGCGCGTACCGCTTCGCGGCGCTGTTCGATGTCCTCGGCACGCACGCCACCATTGGCGGCAGACGCGCGCTCCCGCTCGATCAGGAGGCCCTCGCCGAAACTGGCCGCGTAGCCGTCGTCGATCACCTTCTTGTAGGCGACCAGCATGTGCGGGATCACCGACAGCATGTCACGCGCCAGCGCGCGGGCCTGCGACATCAGCTGCGAGGGCGGGACCACCCGATTGACGAGGCCCCACTGGCAGGCCTGCTCGGCGCCCAGGAAGTTGCCGGTGAGCGACAGCTCCTTCGCACGTGAGATGCCGATCATGCGACTGAGCTTTTGTGACAGCCCCCATCCCGGCATGACGCCGACCCGTGCATGCGTATCCGCAAAACGTGCCTCGGACGAAGCCAGCAGCACATCGCAGGCCAGGGCCAGCTCGAATCCGCCGGTGATGGCCACCCCATTGATGGCGCCAATCACCGGACCGCTGAAGCGGCCGATCGCACGCACCGGATCATTGAGCTTGACCGCATCCTGGGTCGACTGCCCGGTGGACGCGCCCGCCATGCCTTGTTCGCCCAGCTCCTTGAGGTCGAGGCCGGCGGTGAATGCTCGCCCGGCGCCGGTCAGGATCAAGACCCGCACGTCCGGGTCGGCTTCCAGGCGGTCGATCGCCTCGGCGAGGTCGTGGCGCAGCGCCTGGGACAAGGCGTTCATCGCCTTGGGACGATTCAGGGTCACTACCGCGAAGCCCTCGGGGAACTTCTCGATGAGTACAGTCGGTTCAGACATGGATGGGTTCGATCATGGAAGAAGCGGTTAGCCGGTGCTCGCCACGCCTCAGCGCTTGAGCGCTGATTCGATCAGCTCGAGCGCGGCCCGGGCAAAGGCCCGCATGTTGGCCACGCGATCATCGCTGCCGGTCTCGAGCGTGATGGCGTGCTCGATATCCGGACCGCAGATCGCCAGGCAGGTGTGGCCGGCGGCATCGCCGTAGCGATTGCCGGTCGGCCCGCTCGCACCGGTCTCGGCCAGGCCCCAGGTCGTCGCGTAGCGCGCGCGGGAGGTTCTGGCCAGCACCCTGGCATAGGGCTCGGACGACGAGCGCGCACCTCGCACATCGTCGTCTTCCAGTCCCATCAGCATCCGGCGGGCAGGCTTGGTGTAAACCACGGCGCCGGCCAGGAAATAGGCCGAGGCGCCAGGCACCGCGAGCAGCGAGGCGCTGATCAGTCCACCCGCCGATGACTCGGCCACTGCAATCGTTGCGCCGCTGTCCTTCAACAGTTGCCCAACCCGTGCCGCGATCGGCAAGAGGGTGTCCATGTGATCAGGTACTCCTGTGTTGCCAGGCCTTACTTGACCTGGATGCGATTGATGTAGTCGACCAGACCCAGGATGCGCGAGCGCACGTAGGTATCCGGGTTGTAGGGCATTTCCATGTAGTGCTCGGCAGCACGGATGCGGTAGTCCAGTCCCCACACCGGCATGTCCTTGGTGCCATGGGCACTGGGTTGCTCGCTGCCCTCGATGCTGGCGTAGATGCGAGACAGCGGCAGGACGCCGCCATTGCTCCTGGCCAGCACGGTCAGGTCCGGTGCACTGCGCGTGAGCCACGGGCGCAGCACACCATCGCCCTTGCCTGCAGGACCATGGCAGCTGGCGCAATTGGCGTCGTATTCCGCCTTGCCCGGGTCGCTCTGCACGACGGCGCGAGTCTGGGCAGTCGTCGGTGTGCTGGTGGTGCATGCAGCCATCACAAAGGCGCCAGTCAGCAGCGCGGGAATCACGGCGAGAGATTTCATGTGAGGATCTCCTGAGGCAAGGGTTTGTTCTCGTCATCCGATGCGGAAGTTCCGCATGCAGCACGTCCATCGTCTCAGAGCAGCGCGAGCGCCGACTTGACTGGCATCAAACACGTCAGTCGGCGCGTCGAGGATACACCGGCCCGCACATGCACAAGCGCCGTGCAGGCACGCGATGCGGATCAGGGTTGGCCGCCCCCCTGATCCGATCGGGTCGGATCAGAACCCGGGCAGACCCAAGGCCTCACGGAACCGGTTCTTCAAGTGCACGCCATCTCGCGGAGGCAGTACCCGGGGCAGTTCATCGGCAGCGATCGGCACGCGTGCGAAGCGACACCCCTGGCGCGCATTGACCGCGGCGGCAAAGGGCATCAAGGCCTCCATCGAGACGATGTCCTGAGCCTGCGTGATCCCGCAGGCGCGGGCCACCTCCACCAGACGCGTGCCCAGGCTGGTGTGGCTGGCCTGCATGCCGGTCTCGGCGAAGTGGCCGTTGTCGAGCACCAGCACGCTCAGGTTGTCGGGTTGTTGAGCGGCGATAGTGGACAGCGCCCCCATACCCATCAGTTGCTCGCCATCGCCGGTGATGACCAGCACGCTGCGACGCGGTTGCGCGATGGCCACGCCCAGCCCGATGGCGGCCGCCCCGCCCATCGCGCCCCACAGATAGAAATTTTCCGGTCGGTCGCCGGCAGCCGCGACGTCATAGGCAGACGAGCCCAGCCCGGTGATCACCAGGGCATCGGGACAGGCGCCCAGCAGCGTTGCGACCACTGCACGACGCTCGAGCACAGCAGGATTGTTCATTTGTCAGCCACCCACTTCTTGCGACCAATCAGGCGCTGCGACAGCAGCACGGCCATGGGTTCGCCACTGTCGAACGCGGAATCCAGTGCAGCCTGAACGGTGTCGGCCACCTCATCGGGATGATTGGCACGCATGACATTCATGCCCATGGACTCCAGCACGGTCTGCGTGGCGCGGGCCATGGGCACCTGCCACGGATTGAACTCGGCGTATTCCCCGCGCATGGTAATCAGGGCGAGGAAGGGGAAGCGGCAGTTCTGGATGAGCGAGAGCATGTTGATGCAGTTGCCCACGCCACTGCTTTGCATCAGCAACACCGAGCGCTGCCCGCCCAGCCAGGCGCCACAGCAGGTGGCCACGCCCTCTTCTTCGGTCG
>JBILSK010000389.1:0-3319 GCA_044372165.1 Burkholderiaceae bacterium
CGGCCAATGCGATTTCGCTCACGACGCTGGCGCTGCTGGGGCCTCTGGCCGAACCCGGCAGCGCGCGCTATGTCGAGCTTGCCGTCACCCTGGCGTTTCTGGTCGGACTCGTTCAGATCGTGCTGGGGGCGGTGCGGGCCGGCCGCCTGGTGGACTATGTCCCGCACTCGGTGATCGTCGGCTTCACGGCCGGGGCGGCCGTGCTGATTGCAGCAGCGCAGCTTGCGCCGTTCACCGGCATCGATCTGCCCCGCGGCCTGCCAATCTGGGGCGTTCTCGCGGCCTTGTGGGAGCGACGCGAGGCGTGGCAGCCGCTGGCGGTCGTGACGGGTGCCGTGACCTTTGTTGCGATCCGCCTGGCCGCACCGCTCAACCGCAAGGTGCCCGCGCTGCTGGTCGGGGTGCTGGTCGGCTGCGGGGTGGCGGCCCTGCTGCAGCTGATGTGGCCCGACGAACCTCGCCTGAAGGCGGTGCCGCCCCTGCCCGACGTGCTGCCCGGCCTGTCGATGCCCGATCTGTCCTGGGCGACGGTGCGCTCCTTGTGGTTGTCGGTGCTGATCATGACCCTGCTTGGCCTGACCGAGGCGCTTGCGATCGCGCGTGCAGTGGCCGGTCGTGACAGGGAGTCACTCGACGGCAGCCGGGAGTTCATCGGCCAGGGACTGGCCAATCTGGCGGGTGGCTTGACCTCGTCCTACCCGATCAGCGGCTCGTTCAACCGATCCGGCGTGAACGTCGTGTCAGGGGCTCGCACGCCGCTTGCGGCGGCATCGAGTGCCGTCTTTCTGATCGCGCTGCTCTGGGTGCTGGCTCCGTATGCGCGGCTATTGCCGTTTGCGGTGGTGTCCGGGCTGCTGTTCATGGTGGCCTGGGGCCTGATCGATCGGCCTGAAATCGCCCGGATCTGGCGCGAGGAGCCGACGCAGCGCTTGCCGATGGCCGTCACCTGGATCGCCACGGTCACGGTCTCGCTCGAGTGGGCCATCCTGCTGGGCCTGGCGGTGGCCGGGGCCGGCGCCCTGCTGCGACGCCGCACGGCGCACTGAGTTCAGATCACGCCCAGCTCGCGCAGGTCGGTCGATTCTCCGTTTCGGGTTGCGCTGCGTCGGGCAGCGGGCATTGCGTTGCGCGTCCAGCCGCTGTGTGCTGCGCCGGAACGCGATCGGGACAGTCGCCGGGTTTCAGGCGAAGATCGACCTGATCGATCCGACAAGGAGACATGCAATGACCGTGACACGACGCGATGCCCTGAAGCAGGCCGGCACCGGCGCGCTGGCCTGGGGCCTGAGCTTTCCTGCACTGAGCCAGAGCTATCCCGACAAACCCGTGAAGATGATCGTGCCCTACCCGGCGGGCGGCGGTGCCGACTCCTGGGCACGAACCGTGGCTGCCCGGCTCGAGAAGGTGCTGGGTCAGCCGGTGATCTTCGACTACCGTCCGGGCGGCAGCACGACCATCGGGGCCGATGCCGCAGCGCGTGCAGCGCCCGATGGATACACGATGTTCCTGATGGACAGCACGACCTTTGCCTACGTGCCGCACTTGCGCAAGGTGAATTACGACCCGCTGCGCTCGTTCGTGCCGATCGGTCTGCTGGGTGTAGGACCGATGGTGCTGGTGGCCACACCCGGGCTGCCCGTGCGCTCCCTGCCGGAACTGATCGCCTACGCCCGAGCTCATCCGGGCAAGGTCACCATCGCCAGTGCCGGCGTGGGATCGCCTCATCATCTGATCGGCGAGTTCTTTCGCAGCCGAGCCGGGATCAACCTCACCCACGTGCCCTACAAGGGCGCCTCGCAGTACATCGCCGACTTGCTGGGCGGGCAGGTCGATCTGGCAGTCTCGACCATCACGCCGGCGATTCCGCACATCCAGACCGGCCGCATTCGCGCGCTCGGTGTCTCGAGCGCGAGCCGATCCTCGGCGCTGCCCGATGTGCCCAGCATCGCCGAGCAGGGATTTCCCGGATTCGATGAAAAGCCGTGGCTGTGCTACGTGACGCCCGCCGGTGTGCCAGCCGATGTGCTGGAAAAGATGCGAGCGGCCTACAAGGCGACGATCGAGGATCCCGACATCGTCGCTGCCCTGCGCAAGGGGGGCATCGAGGAGGTCGGCGCGTGGACGCCGGCCCAGATCACCGATCAGATGAAGGCCGATCACGCGAAGTGGGGCGAGTTGATTCGCCGGGCGAACATCCGGCTTGACGCCTGATTGGGGCGCCCCGCTCAGGCAGTCGAGGCAACTGTGAGGGAGTGCCTGTTGCCTGGCTCGCCGGGGGGATAGCGTCAGGGGTCCTCTCATCCTGAAGGCTCCCCGTGATCGCCGGTTTCCGTCATTCTGCTGCGGCGCTCGACCACCGAGGTCTGTCGCCGTTTGCTCATGCGCTGGCCGAGGATCTTGCCAGCCGTTTCGTGGCCTCCCTGGGACGCGACCTCGCGGGATGCAGCGAGGTGATCCAGATCGATGCACCAGGGCCATCCGGCCTTGGCGACTGCCTGGCACGCCTGGGGGAAGGAGACGCCTTGCGCCGCCTGGGCAAACGGGTGAGTGTTCGCACGGCAGCGGACCTGGCGAGGTGCGAGCGCCTGCAGGGCAGCATGGGACGTCAGGCCGCGGTGCTGGTGAGCACCCCGGCCGATCCGGCTGATCGTCGTGGCGGCGGGCTGGACGGCCTTCAAGCCCTGCTGGAGCAGGTGCCGCCGCAGATGCCGGTTGTGGCCCTCTGCCGCGCAGCCCTGGGCGACGACTTCGAGGTGTCGCCCGGATTGGCGCGAGCGGTGGGTGCGAGTAGGCGCTTCGTCCTGCGTGTCTGCGACACCGATTCCGAGGTGATTGCACGCCAGCGCCTCGAGTGCCCGATCGAACTCGTCCCGGATCCGATGTTCATGTTGCGCCCGCGCGCGCGTGGCGCAGCCAGTGTCGATGCGGTCGGCGTCTTTGGGGTCGCTGGCGCGAAAACCATGCCTTCGGACCTGCTGGATGCGCTGGCCGATGCCGACCTGAGCATTCGTGTCATCGAATCGACAGAGATCCGGGCGCAGTTGTTCGGAGGCTGGTTCGACGCAATACGGGGTCTGCGGCGTGCGCTGTCGCCGGATGCAGAGCACCTCGCTCAACGGGACCGGGCCCTGCGCGCCCTGTGCTCCGGAGCGGTCGTGCTCACGGATGCCTTCCCGATGGCTGTGCTGGCATGCCTGCTGGGCAAGCCGGTGGTCGCGCTCGAGGATCCGGGGGGCACGCTGAGCGCGCGGATGCGGACCTGGCTGGCGGACTGGCCGATGCTGCGCTGTGCTGCCAGTCCGTCTGACGCACTCTTTCA
>JBILSK010000390.1:0-3309 GCA_044372165.1 Burkholderiaceae bacterium
CCAACACCATGGAGACCGATCTGGCCGAGCGCATCTGTGCGCTGTATCCGCATGTGCAGCGTGTGCGTTTCACCAGCTCCGGCACCGAGGCCGCCATGTCGGCCTTGAGGTTGGCGCGTGGCGCCACCGGCCGCACCAAGATCCTCAAGTTCGAAGGCTGCTATCACGGCACCGCCGACAGCCTGCTGGTGAAGGCGGGCAGCGGCGCGCTGGCCTTCGGTCAGCCGAGCTCCGCAGGCGTGCCCGAGGACCTCGCCCGGCATACGCTGATCGCCCAGTTCAACGATCTGGCCAGCGTGAAGACCTTGTTCGACGCCCACCCCGGCGAGATCGCCTGCGTGATGGTCGAGCCCGCTGCCGGCAACATGAACCTGATCCTGCCCGAGCCCGGCTTCCTCGAAGGCTTGCGGGCACTGTGTAGCGCCGATGGCGCCTTGCTGATCTTCGACGAGGTCATGACCGGCTTTCGGGTGGCCCTGGGCGGCATGCAGGAGGTCAGCGGCGTGACCCCCGATCTGACCGCCTTCGGCAAGGTGATCGGTGGCGGCATGCCAGTGGGCGCAATCGGCGGCCCGGCGAAGGTCATGGAGATGATGGCGCCGCTGGGGCCGGTCTATCAGGCCGGCACGCTGTCTGGCAACCCGATCGCGATGGCCGCAGGTCTGGCCACGCTGGAGCTGATCAGCGTGCCGGGCTTTCACGCACAGGTGGCAGCCAGGCTCGCCCGGCTGGTCGAAGGCCTGCGCGCGGCAGCCGGTGACCAGGGGGTGACCTTCAGTGCGCAGATGCAGGGCACCATGGCGGGCATCTACATGATGGCTGCGCCGCCGCGCAGTTACGCCGAAGTCATGACGCAGGATGTCGAGCGCTTCAAGCGCTTCTATCACCGCATGCTGGAGGCGGGCGTGTATCTGCCGCCTTCACCGGTCGAGGCCTTCTTCATCTCCTCGGTGCACGGCGACGCGGAGATCGACTTCACGCTGCAGTGCGCGCGCGAGGCCTTCAGGAATCTCTGAGCCGACCTGCAGGCCCCGGCCCCGGGGCCTGCGAGCTGCGAGGGCGTCCTGCACGGCGATCAGTGCAGTGGCGTCTTGCCGCGAGCCCGTCGGCCGCGAAACAGGGTCTGCATCACCCGCGTCGTGCCCAGGTTGACCAGGTCCTGACCGATGGCATGCGCTTCGTCCTCGACCACATCGAGGGTGACGTTCGAGCCCAGGGCCGTCAGGTCTCGATGTGCGCGCCAGGCGTGCGTGGCCGGCACGATGCTGTCGAACTCGCCGTGAATCAGGTGCACGGTGAGGGGAGCGACGCGGTCGCCCGGGCGCATCGCGCGAGCCAGTCGCCCGCCATAGGCCACCACGATCGCCGCGAGCACCGGGCCACAGTCCATGGCACCGCCCGGGCCAGGAGCCGCCTCGGGCACAGGCGCAGCCCCCTCGATGGCGGACTCGGCGCGCACGCAAGCCAGTTCCAGCGCCAGGGTTGCGCCCTGGCCGTGTCCCACGATCACGGTCTGCGTGGCGCTGATGCCCAGGGACGACTGCACGGTTGCGATCTGCACCATCAGCTGCGAGCGTGCCTCACGTAGCTGCCACTGGCGGTGCGCGTCGGGCACGCCGGGGTCGTACCAGCACGGGCCACCTGTGCTGCGGATCGGCCCCTGCATCAGCACGGCGGTTGCGCCTGGAAACTTGAGTTGCCAGGCGATGGCCACCGGTGCAAAGGCCTCGGGTGACATGCCGGCATCATGGAGCATCACCAGAAGGCGCGCCGGGGCCGTCCTCGAAATCGGCGGCAGTTCCAGCCAGACCTGATCGCCGGCCGGATCCTGCGAGCTTGAAGCACCGGGGACCGTCACCGCCCGGCGCTCAGATGATGTAGCGACTCAGCGCCCAGGCCAGCGCAGCAATCAAGGCTGAAGCCGGAATGGTCAGCACCCAGGCCCAGACGATGCTGCCCGCCAGGCCCCAGCGCACTGCCGAGAATTTCTGCGCCGAGCCCACACCGACGATCGCGCCCGTGATGGTGTGGGTGGTCGACACCGGTATGCCGGCGCCCGAGGCGATGAACAGGGTGATGGCGCCCCCTGTCTCCGCGCAGAATCCGCCCACAGGACGCAGCTTGGTGATCTTCTGGCCCATGGTCTTCACGATGCGCCAGCCACCAAACAAGGTACCGAAGCCAAGCGCCAGATAGCACGAGATGACAACCCAGAAGGGCAGGTGGTCGGTGGTGGTGGCCCCGGCCGCAATCAGCAGCAGCCAGATGATGCCCATGGTCTTTTGTGCATCGTTGCTGCCGTGCCCCAGGCTGTACAGCGCAGATGACACCAGCTGCAGACGCCGGTACCAGCGATCGATGCGCCGTGGCGGTGAATGCCTGCTGAGCCAGGCTACCAGCACCATGAGGAACGCCCCCAGGATGAATCCGAGCAGGGGTGAGACCACGATGAAGGAGGCCACCTTGAGAATGCCCGAGCCGATCAGAGCGTCGACGCCTGCCTTGGCAATCGTGGCGCCAATCATGCCGCCGATCAGTGCGTGCGAGGAGCTCGATGGAATGCCGAACCACCAGGTCACGATGTTCCAGATCAGCGCACCGACCAGCGCACCGAAGATCACCTGGTGATCGATCACTTGAGGGTCGACGATGCCCTTGCCGACTGTTGCCGCCACCTTCAGCTCGAACAGCGCCACGGCCAGCATGTTGAAGACGGCCGCCCACGCCACTGCCTGGTAGGGCTTGAGCACGCCGGTCGACACGACCGTGGCGATCGAGTTCGCCGCATCGTGAAAGCCGTTCATGAAGTCAAAGGCCAGTGCCAGCGCGACCAGAAAGATCAGCACGCTCATGCTCATGGTCAGCGAGGTCATGTCAGCACCTCCTGGCCGAGATCGCGATTCCGGCCCTCATGCATTTTCCAGCACGACGCCTTCGATGATGTTGGCCACATCTTCGGCTCGGTCGGTGAGGGACTCGAGCAGCTCGTAGATCGCCTTGAGCTTGATGACCTGACGGACATCGGGCTCGTTGCGAAAGAGCTTGGACATGGCCGACCGCATCACGCGGTCGGCATCGGATTCAAGCTGGTCGATTTCGGAGCACAGCTTGAGGATGGCATCGGCGTTGTCCATGTTGGACAGCAACCCGACCGCGGTGCGCACGCGCTCGCAGCACATCTGCGACAGTTCGGCCAGTTGCATCGCTTCGTTGCTCACCGACTGGATGTCGTAGAGCATCACCGACTCGGCCACGTCCTGAGTGAGGTCCAGGATGTCATCCATCCTGGAAATCAACAGGTGGATATCC
>JBILSK010000391.1:0-3308 GCA_044372165.1 Burkholderiaceae bacterium
CGACGACATGTCCGATCGACCGCCCGAACGGCATCGATGGGTACAATCCGCCGATGACGCGATCGTCACCGAGCATCACTCCCGGGCCATGCGCTTCATCCGGGAGGTCGACTCAGCCAGCGTGATGATCAACGCCTCCACGCGCTTTGCCGACGGATTCGAATACGGACTGGGCGCCGAGATCGGCATCTCCACCAACACGCTGCACGCACGCGGTCCGCTCGGCCTGGATGGGCTGACCTCGCAGAAGTGGGTGGTGTTCGGCTCGGGTCAGGTTCGCAGCTGATCGCAGCGCCCTGACATGCGCTCAGGCAAGCTGCGGCACTTCGCCCAGGAAGTCCATCTTGCCAATCTCCACGCCGTTGTGACGCAGGATGTTGTAGACCGTCACGACGTGAAAGTGGCAGTTGGGCATCGCCCAGCGGGTGAGGAAGGTCTGGCCGTCGAACACCCGGGTGACGCGGCCCGGCACCTCGATGCGACGCTGGGCCGAGCCCTCCAGGGCACTGCGCGAAACGCCCTGGATGAAGGCGCGCGTGCGGGCCAGGCGATCGATCAGGTCTTCGAAGCTCGACTCGTTGTCCTCGAATCGAGGCGCCTCGATGCCGGCGAGTCGGGCCACACCGAACTTGGCCGAATCGCTGGCGATCTGCACCTGTCGCACCAAGGGGAACATGTCCGGGAACAGGCGCGCCTGCAACAGCACAGCAGGGTCGAACTTCCGCGCGGTGGCATGAGCCGAGCCGCGCTCAAGCAAACGCGCCAGGGTATCGAGCAGGGCATCGAAGACGGGCACGGAAAAGTCGTGAAGATTCGGGGTGGTGCTCATGGGCTGGGATCTCAGGAGATGGAGCGGGGAATGAACCGCAAGGTGAGGCGTGGGACGACCAAGGGGATTCTACGTTCGATGGGTACAATCGGCCGATGCTCTGGATAAAAGCCTTCCACATCATCTTCGTGACCAGCTGGTTTGCCGGTCTGTTCTATCTGCCGCGCATCCTGGTCAACTTGGCCATGCTTGCGCCCGACGCGCAGGCCGAGCGCGCCCGCCTGCTGCTGATGGCCCGCAAGCTGTACCGATTCATGATGCCGCTGATGCTGCTGGCGCTGGTGCTGGGCCTGTGGCTGTGGCTGGGCTACGGCATCACCGGCGGCTGGATGCACGCCAAGCTCGCGCTGGTGGTGGGACTGATCGGCTATCACCACATGTGCGGCGGCATGATCCGTCGCTTCGAACGCGGCGAGAACCGCCACTCGCACGTCTGGTACCGCTGGTTCAATGAAGTGCCGGTGCTGGTGCTGATTGCCGTGGTGCTGCTCGTCGTGCTCAAGCCCTTCTGACAGGAACCCCCATGAAGACCGTCACCTGCTACTTCACTCCGGCATCGCCCTGGACCTATCTCGGCCACGCTCGATTCGTCGAGATCGCGCGCAAGGCCGGCGCAAAGATCGTCCTGCGTCCGGTCGACCTCGGGCGTGTCTTCCCGGTGTCGGGCGGGCTGCCGCTGGCCAAACGCGCAGCGCAACGCCAGGCCTATCGCCTGCATGAACTGGCGCGCTGGCGCGATTTTCGGGGCGTGCCGCTCAACGTTCATCCCAAGCACTTCCCGGTGCCGGCCGATGCGGCCGCGAAGCTGATCTGCTCGACTGACATCGCGCTGGGTACAGATGCCGCGGTAAAGCTGGCCGGCGCGCTGATGCGCGCGTGCTGGGCTGAAGATCGCAACATCTCGGATGCGGACACGCTCGCTGCCATCGTGGCCGAATGCGGCCTGGATGCCGCCGCCATCGCCGCACGCGCCGATGACGGCGCGCGCGCCTATGACGCCAACACCGAAGAAGCAGTGCGCGAGCAGGTCTTTGGCGCCCCTTGGTATGTGGTCGATGGCGTGCCCTTCTGGGGCCAGGATCGATTGGACTTCGTCGAGCGGGCACTGGCCCCTTGAGCACGCCTGCGCTGCGTTTCTTTGCGCCCTGCCCCCGCGGCCTGGAGGCGGCGCTTGCGGCCGAACTCGGGCAGATCGGGGCGAGCGTGCTGGCTTCGCCGCCCGGGGGCGTGCAATTCGAAGGCGATGCCCGAGTCGGCTACGCTGCCAATCTGCATTCACGGCTGGCCAGTCGCATCCTGCAGGAAGTCGCCCACGGGCCCTACTCCAGCGAAGACGACCTGTATGCCCTGGCCCATGGCACCCCCTGGGAACAGTGGCACGAGCCCCTGACCTCTCTGCGGGTGGACACCACCGCCAGTGGGTCGCCGCTGCGCAACCTGCAGTTCGCCACCCTGCGCATCAAGGACGGCATCGTCGATCGCATTCGCGATCGCTCGGGCGATCGTCCTTCCATTGACCGCCAGCGCCCTGATCGGCGCGTCTTTGCCTTTCTCGATGCCCAACGCTGCACGCTCTACCTGGACTGGTCGGGCGAATCGCTGTTCAAGCGCGGCTGGCGGCGCGAAGGCTTCGAGGCGCCGCTCAAGGAGAACCTCGCGGCCGGTCTGCTCACCCTGGCGGGCTGGACACCGGAGCAGGTGCTGTTCGACCCGTTCTGCGGATCGGGCACCTTGATCATCGAGGCTGCCATGCAGGCGGCGGGTATTCCGCCCGGGGCCAACCGACGCTTCGGCTTCGAGCGCATGCGCGGCTTCGATCGGTCCGCGTGGGACCGCATGCGTGCCTTCACGCTCAAGCCCGCGCCCGCCACGCCGCTGCTGTTCGGCAGTGACATCTCGGAAGCCGCGATCGCTGCGGCACGCGGCAATGCGGCGCGCAGTGGCGTGCCGGCACAGTGGTTCAACTGGCGCCAGATCGATGTGCTGAAGCTTGATGCGGCCCCTGCACCCAGCGGGCTGATGCTGAGCAATCCGCCTTATGGCGAACGACTGGAATTGCGCGGCCGGCAGGCCTTCTCGCAGGCCGATGACTTCTGGCCGGCCTTTGCCACGCAACTGAAGCAGCGCTTTGCAGGGTGGACGGTGTGCCTGTTCACCAGCGACCTGGAGACCCCCAAGCGGATGCGCCTGAAACCTTCGGCACGCACCCCGCTGTTCAATGGACCGCTGGATTGCCGGCTGTTTCGGTTCGAAATGGTGGCGGGCTCGGCGCGCGATCGCAAGCCGCCTGCGACCAACTGATCACGCTCCCTTCAAGTCGCGCCGAACCCACTTGATCTGCTCGGCGCGGCTTTCCGGGGTCACCGTGAAGCCCAGACGCTGCGCGAATTCGAGCATGCCCGCATTCGACCCCAGCACCTGGCCGGCCATGGTGGCCAGGCCGCGTTGTCGAGCCCGGGCCATGAGCGATCGCATCAGC
>JBILSK010000392.1:0-3305 GCA_044372165.1 Burkholderiaceae bacterium
GCCCGAAAAGGGCAAGCCCGTGAAGCATTGGCCACAGTGCGCTCGCTGGTCGCTCAGTACGGTTTGAGCGCGGCCGACGTGTTTGGTGGCGCTGCACGTGTCGGCAAGGGTGCCGGCGTCAAACTGACGGCCAAATACCGTGATCCTCAGTCCGGCAAGACCTGGACGGGCCGCGGTCGCGCGCCGACCTGGCTGGCCGGCAAGGACAGGACGCAATTCCTGGTCGACTGATTCACGCCGCAGAACAGGGCCTGATTACCGCAGGTATTTCAGGCCCTGATTGCAGCGCTGAAGCAACCCGTTTGCCGTGCTGGCCGATAATCCGTCCGATTCGACATGCATCGAATCATTCCAGGCCCGGGTGCACAGGCTCCTGATATGTTCGCCCGCCCCACTGCGGTGTAATGCCTGCGCGCTTGAGGCCAGTTGATCACTGATTGATGCCGTGCTGGAGCAATCAACCTGCTTCACGGTTCTGATGCCGGCTGAGGTACTGCCGGCGCAGACCAGTTCCAGTCCGGCATGAGCGGGTGTGTAGTTCAAATAGCCTGCAACCGACACGGCGACAGCAAGCGCCAGTCTGCCGCCTGCGTGGTTCAATCCTTTCATGACAGAAGCCTCGTGATGCCCGACAGGGGTGGCAGGGCTCGCAATGCTCTCATCTCCTGCGAAGATGAAGGCGCGCCGACAGTCGGACCGATGGCCGGAGGACGAAAATGAGTCACGCCCGACGCGAATTGCTGCTGATCGTCGATGTCCAGCGTGACTTCTGCGATCAGGGCGCATTGGCTGTGCCCGGGGCCGACGAGATCGTGCCGCTGGTCAATCGACTGTCGCAGCGTTATTCGCACGTGGCGCTCACCCAGGATTGGCATCCATCGGGGCACCAATCCTTTGCCAGCGCCCACGCCGGTGCGACCGCCTTTTCAAGCATGCGAATGCCGTACGGCCTGCAGACCCTCTGGCCGGAACACTGCGTGCAGGGCAGTGCCGGGGCCGAGTTTCATCCGGGGTTGGACACCTCCCGGGCCGAATTGATCGTCCGCAAGGGCTACGATCCGCTGATCGACTCCTATTCGGCCTTCTTCGAGAACGACAGGGTGACGCCCACCGGGCTGGGCGGCTACCTGCGTGAGCGCGGATTTTCCAGGGTGGTGCTGTGCGGGCTGGCGACCGACTATTGCGTGGCCTACTCGGCGCAGGATGCTCGGCGTCTTGGTTTCGAGGCCGCGGTCTTGCTGCCGGCCTGTCGGGCAATCGACCTGGATGGCTCGCTGGCCGACGCACTCGAACGCATGCGGGGGGCCGATGTGCTCCTCCTGGAGTCGATCGACTGAGTGCGGTGCCTGGGTTCAGCGTGCACTCAGCATGCGCGACACCACCGGCCAGACGGTTTCCAGCATGCGTGACTGAGCCTGTTCGTTCGGATGAATTCGGTCGGCCTGGAAGAACTCCTGCCGGTCGGCGAAGCCTTCCATCAGAAAGGGCACCCAGGGAATCTGCTGGGCCTCGGCCAATCGCTTGAAGAGCGCGGCGAACGCTTCGGTGTAAGCCTTGCCGTAGTTGGGGGGCACCTGCATGCCGATCAGCATGGGTCGGGCGCCCGCCTCCTTGCTCAGGCGAACCATGTCCTTCAGGTGTCCTTCTGTGCTGGCCAGGGGCAGCCCTCGCAGGGCGTCGTTGGCGCCGAGTTCGATGGCCACGATGTGCGGCTTGTGCCGGGCGAGCAGCTCGGGCAGTCGAGTGCGCCCGCCCGCGGTGGTTTCACCGCTGATGCTCGCATTGACCACCTCCCAGTCCGGGCTGCGGGCCGACAGTCGCTGGGTCATCAGTGCGACCCAGCCACTGCCGCGAGCCAGTCCGTATTCGGCCGACAGGCTGTCTCCCAGCACCAGCAGCACGCGGCGCGATCCGGGCTGAGCGCGGGGTTTGCCATCGACAGTCGGGGCCGCCGTCGGGGTGGCACCGGCGCTGGCCTGTCGTGCAGAATCTGGCGCGGCCCGGGCAAGGCCCAGGTTCACGGAAAAAAGGGACAGCAGGGCGAGCCGCCCGATCACGCTGCGTCGGTGGCCAGGCCGGGACGACTGCGCGGGGTCGTTGCCGGGACGCCGCACGCTGCGGGCTACACTGCACGCCATGAGTTCAATCACGGTCGAACACCTGAGCCGCAAGGTGCCTGATGCAGGCGGTTTGTTGACGATTCTGGACGATGTGTCGTTCACGGTCGAGCAAGGCGAGTCGGTGGCGATCGTCGGGGCGTCGGGTTCGGGCAAGTCGACGCTGCTGGGGCTGCTGGCCGGGCTGGATCTGCCCAGCGCCGGGCGCATCATCGCATCTGGTCAGGATCTTTTTGCGCTCGACGAAGATGCGCGCGCCCAATGGCGCGCCACGCATGTCGGTTTCGTCTTCCAGTCGTTTCAGCTGCTGCCGCAGATGACTGCGCTGGAAAACGTGATGCTGCCGCTGGAGCTTGCGGGGCAACGGGATGCAGCCACACGGGCGCGGGCCTTGCTTGCGCGGGTTGGCCTGGGTGAACGGATGGGCCACTACCCACGCACCCTGTCGGGCGGCGAGCAGCAGCGCGTCGCCCTGGCGCGTGCGTTTGCCCCCAACCCGCCGCTGTTGCTGGCTGATGAACCCACCGGAAGCCTGGATCCGGCTACGGGCGAGCGCATCATCGAGTTGCTGTTCGAGTTGAATCGCGAGGCCGGCGCGACGCTGGTCCTGGTGACGCATGACCCGGCGCTTGCCGCCCGATGTGGCCGAATCATCCGGATCAAGGGCGGACGGCTGCAGACCGACTGAGTGCGCTCACCGCCCGGTTGAGCGTCTCGCGCACGGCATCGGCCAGCCGGGAGGCAGGCAGGCCGATGCCTGCAGACCACTGCGCATGCATGGTCAGCGCATCGGCTGCCGCGCCGTGCAGCCAGGCCGCGGCCCGTGCCGCGGCGAACGGACCGAGTCCTTGTGCCAGCAGCGCACCCACGATGCCGGCCAGCACGTCGCCGGTCCCGGCGACTGCCAGGATCGGCCCGCCACTGCCATTGATCGTCCAGGGCCCCTCGGGCAGGGCGATGACGCTGCCAGCGCCTTTGAGGATCACGCAGGCGCCGGTTGCAGCTGCCAGCGCGCGCGCGGCGCCACAACGGTCGGCTTGAATCGCCGCGATCGGTATCCCGAGCAGGCGAGCGGCTTCCAGCGGATGAGGGGTGAGAACCGTACGGCCTGCCTGACTGGCGCGGGCACGCAGGGCCTCCTGCAGCGACGCCTCGCGCGACACGGCGTTCAAGCCGTCGGCGTCCAGC